>JAFKLR010000003.1:0-300000 GCA_017304685.1 Sphingobacteriia bacterium
AGGTAGAGAAATGATTATGCCAGGCGATAACGTGAGATTAACAATTACATTAATATCACCAATCGCTATGGATGAAGGCTTACGCTTCGCTATCCGTGAAGGCGGTAGAACTGTAGGCGCTGGCGTAGTCTCTAAAATTGTAGAATAGTTTTTTGGAATAGAGATAAATTATGGCAACAAATCAAAAATTAAAAATTAGATTGTTGGGTTTTGATAGTGGAACAGTGGATAAGGCTGCAATGGATATTTGCTTTACTGTAAAAAGAACAGGTGCAGATGTTAGTGGACCGATTCCACTTCCAACCAAAATCGAAAGATTTACTGTGAATCGTTCACCTCACATTGATAAAGAGTCACGTGAACAGTTCGAAATGAGAACCCATAAGAGACTTATAATTATTTACCCAACATCGCAGACAGTTGATGCTTTAATGAAGCTAGAATTACCATCTGGTGTTGATGTACAAATCAAATTAGTAGAGGCAGCATAATGAGAGCGCTTAAACTATTAGAAAATAACGTTAAACAACGTACAGGTTTAATTGCAAAAAAACTTGGAATGTCAAGTTTATATGCAGAAGATGGATCAGCAATTCCAGTTACTGTATTAGAAATTGAAGAGCAATTTGTTAGTGCAATAAAAGAAGAAGAAAAAGATGGTTATAATGCTATTCAATTAGCCTGTGGCGATATAAAAGTGAATAATGTAACTAAGCCTCTTAAAGGACATTTTGCAAAAGCAAAAGTTGCGCCTAAAAGAAAATTAGCTGAATTCGTAGTGGCTAAAGATGCATTATTGAAAGTTGGCTCAAAAATGAAAGTTACGCATTTTGTAAAGGGACAATATATTGATGTTACAGGTAGCACAATTGGTAAAGGTTTTGCCGGTGTAATGCAAAGATGGAACTTCCGTGGTTTAGAAGCTACGCATGGTGTATCTATTACGCACCGTTCGCATGGTTCTACAGGTCAACGTCAAGATCCTGGTAAAGTATTCAAAAATAAAAAAATGGCTGGACATTTGGGTAATAGTAGAGTAACTATACAAAACCTAGAAGTAGTGGATGTTGATGAAGCTAACTCGCTGCTTATTGTCAAAGGCGCCGTACCAGGAAATAGCGGTTCTTATGTAGTTATTAAAGATGCAATTAAGAAAATTTTAGGAAGTAAAGTTCCTTACCCTGCATCTTATGAAGAAGTTAATGAATAAAGTTTTGAATTAGGTTAACTATGAAGGTTAATGTATTAGATTTTGAAAAAAATAAAGTTGTAGAAGAGATTCATCTAGATGAAGGTATCTTTGGATTACCTGTAAGAGATGATATCTTACACCGTTATGTGCAATGGCAATTAGCTAAAAAACAGGCTGGTACCCATAAAACAAAAGGTGTATCTGAAATATCAGGTACTACAAGAAAACCTTGGAAACAAAAAGGTACAGGTAGAGCTCGTCAAGGGAGCTTACGCTCTCCACAATTTAGAGGTGGTGCAGTAATATTTGGTCCAGTTGTAAGAAGTCATGCTTATAATTTAAATAAGAAATTTAGAAAATTAGCACTTAAACATGCTTTATCTACTAAATATTTAGGTCAATCTATAAAAGTGGTTGATTCTTTAAATCTTAAAGAAATTAAGACTAAGGTATTAAAAGATCAATTAGCTAAATTAGAGATTAAAAATGCATTATTTGTAGATGTTAATAAAAATGATTCATTTAGCAAAGCTTGTGCAAATTTAATTGGTATAGATATTATTCCAGTAGTTGGTCTTAATGTTTATGATATTTTGCGTCATGATCATTTAGTAATTACAAAAGATGCTTTAGCTGGAATTATGGAGCGTTTAAATGATAACTAATACAGTATATGATGTAATTGTAAAACCACTTGTTACAGAGAAATCTGATAGTTTGAATTCTCTTAATAAATATGTTTTCGAGGTTTCTCCAACTTCTACAAAAAAGCACATTAAAAAAGCTGTAGAAGCAATTTTTAATGTGTCAGTAGAAAAAGTTAATATAGTTAACTTAAAAGGAAAAATAAAAATTTTTCGTGGTAGAACTGGAAAAAGAAATGATAAGAAAAAAGCTATCATTACGCTTAAACAAGGTGATACAATTGATTTTACAGGAGAAATTAAGTAATGTCAGGGTTAAAAACATTTAATCCAGTAACTCCAGGACAAAGAACTTTAGTTCTTATTGATCGTGCTGAGCTATGGAAAGGTGAGCCACGTAAAGAGCTTGTTACAGGAAAAAAATCTAGTGGCGGTAGAAATAATTTAGGAAGAATCACTTCTTGGAATAGAGGTGGTGGTCATAAGAAAAAATATAGAATTATTGATTTTAAAAGAAATAAATTTAATATTTTTGCTACTGTAGAGCGTATTGAATATGATCCTAATAGAACAGCTTTTATTGCTTTAATTAAATATGAAGATGGTGAATATTCATATATTATCGCCCCACAAAAATTAGCCGAAGGCGATAAAATAATTGCTGGCAATGATGTGGATATTAAAATTGGTAACGCTTTACCAATGAAAAAGATTCCTGTAGGTACAATTGTTCATAATGTTGAAATGAAACCTGGTAAAGGAGCGCAATTAGCAAGATCCGCTGGAAGTTATGCTCAAATTGTAGGTAAAGATTCAGGATATGTTCTTATTAAATTAAGATCAGGTGAAGTTAGAAGAATTCTTGCTGAATGTATAGCAACAATTGGTGCAGTTTCAAATTCAGAGCACCAAAATGAAAGTTATGGTAAAGCTGGAAGGAAAAGATGGATGGGTCGTAGACCAGTAGTACGTGGTGTAGCAATGAACCCAATAGATCACCCGCATGGTGGTGGTGAAGGTAAAACTTCAGGTGGGCGTCATCCAGTAACTCCATGGGGTAAATCCACTAAAGGTAAGCGTACTAGAAATAATAAGCGCACAAGTAAATTTATTATCCGTAGAAGATACGAGAAATAGTAGAGGGTAGAAATGGGAGGACGTCGTTCATTAAAAAAACCACCTTTCGTAGATGGTTATGTATTAAAAAAAGTAGAAGCTGTGAAGCAATCAAATAAATATCAAGTAGTTAAGATTTTTTCACGTCGTTCTACTATAACACCAATTATGGTTGGAGTAACTTTTGGGGTATATAATGGTCAAAAATTTATTCCCGTGCTAGTTACTGAAAACATGATTGGTCATAAATTTGGTGAGTTTGCTCCAACAAGAACATATTATGGTCATGGTGCAGATAAAAAAGCGAAAAAGAGCTAGAAACAAGTAGGAAGCTTTATGAAAAAACAGGTAGATAAAAAATTAGCTACTGCTAAATCAACTTTCAGAATTAGTCCAATTAAACTTAATTTAGTTGCAAGTCTAATTCGCGGTAAAAGAGTAAACGAAGCTTTGTTAACTCTTGAATTTAGCAATAAAAGGATTGCCAGAGATATAAAAAAATGCTTATTATCGGCGGTCGCTAATGCTGAAAATAATTATGGTATGGATATAGACAGATTGTATGTAGCTTTTGTATATGTAGGAAAATCTTTTGTAATGAAAAGATTTAGTGCTAGAGCAAGAGGTAGATCAGCAAGAATTGAAAAGTTCTTTAGTAATATAACTATTCAGTTAGAAGAACGCTAGGAGATTATTAAAATGGGTCAAAAAGTTAATCCGATTGGTTTAAGAATTGGTATAGTAAATGATTGGGAATCTTTATGGTGTGTAGATAGTAAATACGCAGATTATTTACATGAAGATATTAAAATAAGAAATTATTTAAAAGCTTCATTAGCCCAAGCAGGTATTAGTAAAATTATTATTGAAAGACCAGCTGGTAAAATTAAAATTTCTATACATACGGCACGTCCAGGTGTAGTTATTGGTAAAAAAGGTACTGATATTGAAAAAATTAGAAAAGCCTTAACTAAATTTACCTCTGCTGAAATATCAATAAATATTTTAGAAGTAAGAAAGCCAGAATTAGATGCAAATTTATGTGCTCAAGCAGTAGCTCAACAAATTGAAAGAAGGGTATCTTTTAGAAGAGCTATGAAAAAAGTTATGACTTCAGCTATGAAAATGGGTGCATATGGCATTAAAATAGCATGTTCAGGGCGTTTAGGCGGTGCAGAAATCGCTAGAACTGAGTGGTATCGTGAGGGTAGAGTGCCATTACATACACTTCGTGCTGATATTCATTATGCTACAGCAAATGCATATACAACTTATGGTGTGATAGGTATTAAAGTTTGGATTTATAGACCAAGCGTTGATTAGTTAAGAGTAGGATTTTATTATGTTAGCTCCAAAAAAGACAAAATATAGAAAAGCTCATAAAGGAAGAATTCACGGTAATGCGAAAGGTGGTTTTTCTTTAGCTTTTGGTAGTTTCGGCTTAAAAGCAGTTGAGCCAGAAAGAATTACTGCTAGGCAGATTGAAGCAGCGCGTCGTGCAGTTATGAGACATATTAGAAGAACAGGTAAATTATGGATAAGAATATTTCCTGATATTCCAGTATCTAAGAAACCTGCAGAAGTACGTATGGGTAGTGGTAAAGGCTCACCAGAATATTTTATATGTCGTGTTCATCCAGGAAGAATTCTTTTTGAATTAGATGGTGTTCCTGAAGAATTAGCACGTGAAGCGTTTGAAAGAGCTGCTGCTAAGCTCCCAATAAAAACACGTTTTGTGAAGACTATTGGAGAAGATAATGAGTAAGAAAAGTGAAATAAAGGATAATCTTAAAGATTTATCTATAAAGCAACTTCAAGATAAAGTAGTTGAGTTTAAAAAAGAACTAATGACCTTAAGATTTAGAAAAGTTAATAATGATTTGCAAAATACCGCGCGTTATAGAATTGTAAAACGTGATATTGCTAGAATTTTAACTATTATAAATGAAAAAAAACTAAAGGAGGCCAAAGGTGCCTAAGCGTATATTACAGGGTGTAGTAGTTAGTACAAAGTCAAATAAAACAGCGGTTGTTAAAGTGACACGTAGAACGAAACATCCAAAATATGGAAAAACTGTTACTGTATCAAAGAAATATGCAGCTCACGATGAGAATAATAGCTGTAAAGAAGGTGAGACAGTAGAAATTATTGAAACTAAACCTATTTCTAAAACAAAGAAATGGGAAATAGTTCAAGTAAATAATTAGTAGAAACTTGTTGAAAAATAATAGGTTTTATTTATGATTCAGATGAAAACAAGACTTGTAGTCGCAGATAATTCAGGTGCAAAGCAAGTCCAATGTATTAAAGTTCTTGGTGGTTCCTTAAGAAAAATTGCTACCGTTGGTGATATTATAGTTGTTTCTGTTAAAGAAGCTATCCCAAATTCACGTGTTAAAAAAGGTGAAGTGCACAAGGCAGTAGTAGTTAGGACAAAAAAAGAAATAAAAAGAGCGGATGGTAGTGCAATCAGATTTGATGAAAATGCTGCCGTTTTAATTAATAAGCAAGGTGAGCCAATGGGTACTCGTATATTCGGTCCTGTAGCACGTGAACTTAGAGCTAAAAAGTTTATGAAAATAATTTCTCTTGCGTTAGAGGTATTATAATATGATTACAACAAAAACTCAAAAACCAGCTAAGCTAAAAATTAAAAAAGGTGACAAAGTTGTTGTTATTGCTGGCAAAGATAAAGGAAAAAAAGGTGAGGTTTTAGAAGTTTCACCAAAAACATTAAAAGTATTAGTTTCTGGAGTTAATATTGTTAAAAAACACCAAAAGCCGAGTTACATGTCTGCTGGTGGAGTTATACAAAAAGAAGCTCCAATTCATATTTCAAACGTTAATTTAGAAGACCCAGAAACAGGAAAGCCTACAAGAGTAAGTATTAACTACGATAAAAGTGGTAATAAACATAGAGTGGCTAAAGTCTCTGGAAAACGAATTGATGAAGATAAGTAGGATATACCATGGCAACACAAATTAAAGGATTTAAAGAATATTATAAAGAGTTCATCTATCCTGAAATGATTAAGCAATTCAATTATAAAAATCATATGGAAGTTCCTAAGATTGAAAAAGTTGTGCTTAACATGGGTGTAGGTGAAGCAATAACAAATTCAAAAACAATAGAGAAAGCAGCAGAAGAATTAGCTTTAATTTCTGGTCAAAAACCTGTAATTACTGCAGCTAAAAAATCAATATCGTCATTTAAGTTAAGACAAAATATGCCAATAGGCTGTAAAGTGACTCTTCGTGGTGATAGAATGTATGATTTTCTCAACAGATTTGTATATGTAACTTTACCGCGTATTAGAGATTTTAGAGGTCTAAATCCTAAATCATTTGATGGAAAAGGTAACTTTACATTAGGTATTAAGGAACAAATAGTATTTCCTGAAATTGATTATGATAAAATTGATATGATCAGAGGTATGGATATTACAGTTGTAACTACAGCTAAATCAAATGAAGAAGCAAAACATCTTCTTACATTATTTAAATTTCCATTTAACAGTTAATAACGAGAGAAAGTTGAAATGGCTAAAAAGAGTTCAGTTGAAAAAAATAAAAGAAGAGAAAAATTAGTTAAAAAATACTCTGCGACAAGAGCTAAACTTAAAGCTTTAGTAATTGATGAAACTTTGTCATTAGAAGAAAGATTTGAAGCACAGAAAAAATTAGCTAAGTTACCTAGAAATGGGTCTAAAGGTAGAATAAGAAATCGTTGTGAAATTTCAGGACGTCCTCGTGCATATTTCCGTAAATTTAGGATGTCAAGGATAGCACTTAGAGATTTTGCATCAGCTGGTTTATTACCAGGTGTTAAAAAAGCAAGTTGGTAGAGGATCATATATGCTTACAGATACAGTGTCAGATATGTTAACAAGAATAAGAAATGGTCAGACCGCGAAACTCGCGTATGTTGAGATGTACTCTTCAAAAATGATTCTTTCTATTCTTGAAGTTTTAACAAAAGAAGGTTATATCATTAGTTATGAAATTGATGAAAATGATAATAAGCCTATAGTAAAAGTTCATTTAAAATATATTGAAGGCAAACCAGTAATTAGAGAAATTAAAAGAATTTCTAAGCCAGGTAGACGTAAATATACCGGAATTAAAAAGTGTAATAAAAGTTATAATGGATTAGGAATTAAAATTTTGTCTACTTCAAAAGGTGTAATGTCAGACCATCAAGCAAGAAAGCTTAATGTTGGTGGTGAAGAAATATGTACAGTGTACTAGGAGCATCGAGAAATGTCTAGGATTGGTAAAAACCCAATAAAAATCCCTCAAGGGGTAAAAATAGAAATAAATAATAATTTAGTAAAAGTAACTGGCAAATTGGGATCGCTAGATACTGAATTCGTTAATGAAGTTAAAGTTAGTGTAGAAGAAAATGAAGTTTTTGTACTTCCTTCAATTGATGTGGCTAAATTGTCTAATAAAGTTAAGTCTAAATATAAGTCAAAATGGGGACTTTCAAGAACTTTATTATTAAATATGATTACAGGAGTATCTCAAGGTTTTACTAAAAAACTTGAGATTAATGGTGTAGGTTATAAAGCTGCAATTGATAAGAAAATTCTTACATTAAATCTAGGGTTTAGTCATGCTATAAAATATTTAATTCCAGAAGGAATAACTATTGTAGCTGAAAAGCCAACTTTACTTACCATCAGTGGTATTGATAAGCAAAAGGTTGGACAAGTAGCAGCTAAAATTAGATCGTTTAGAAAACCTGAGCCATATAAAGGTAAGGGTGTTAAATTTGAAGACGAAATTATTCGTCGTAAAGAAACAAAAAGTGGTAAAAAATAGTAAGGTTGAGTTAATATGGGTTCACTTAATGCTAATAAAAGATTTGATCGTCGTGAACAAAGGGTCAGAGCAAAAATTAGAAAAACAACTGATAGATTACGTTTGTCTGTTTTTAGATCTGGGAAAAATATATACGCTCAAATCATAGATGATGTTAATGGAAACACATTAGTATCCGCATCGTCAGTAGATAAATTGCTTCGCACACAACTAAAAAAGGGTTCAACTGTAGAAGCAGCAAAAATTGTTGGAAAAGAACTAGCGCAAAGAGCTAAAAGTAAAAATATAGCTTTAGTGGTTTTTGATAAAGGTGGTTATAAATACCATGGAAGAATCAAAGCACTAGCTGATGCTGCTAGAGAAGGTGGATTAGAATTTTAATTGAGTTATTGGACAAAAAATATGGCAACAACAAGACCAGATGTAGAATTAAAATCTCAGCTAGTACTAGTAAGAAGAGTAACTAAAGTAGTAAAAGGTGGACGTGACTTTTCGTTTTCTGCACTTGTAGTAGTAGGTGATGGTAAAGGTAATGTAGGTTTTGGTTCAGGAAAAGCAAAAGAAGTACCAGAAGCTAACAAAAAAGCTATTGAACAAGCTAAAAAAGCTTTAATTAAAGTAAGTTTAAGAGAGAATAGAACTCTTCATCATGACATTATAGGTAAATTTGGTGCAAGTTCTGTGGTTTTAAGATCTGCCCCAGCTGGTACCGGTGTAATTGCAGGTGGACCAGTTCGTACAGTTCTAAGTTTACTGGGTGTACAAGATGTTGTAGGGAAATCAATTGGTTCTACTAATGCTAATAATATTATTAGAGCAACTTTTGATGCTTTAACAAGGTTAAGTGCTCCAAAAAGTGTTGCAGAGAAAAGAAATAAAAAAGTTAGCGAAATTGTACAAAATCGTGAAGCAAGCGATAGTAAAGCTGAAATTAATAAAGGTGACAACAATGGCTAATAAGAAAGAAAGTAAAGCGTTAGGAAAAATTAAAGTAACGCAAGTAGGAAGCCCTATAGGTAGGAAAAGTGATCAAAAATTGACCCTTAAAGGTCTAGGTTTAGATAAACTTAACAGATCTAAAGTTTTAGAAGCAACTCCTTCAATAATGGGTATGGTTAACAAGGTTCTTCATTTAGTAAAAGTTGAAGAAGTATAATTTGTTTAATAGTGAGTGTAAGTAAATGAGATTAAATGAAATATCTCCTGTACCAGGATCAAATAAAAAAAGTAAAAGAATTTGTCGTGGAATAGGTTCAGGAAAAGGCAAAACTGGTGGTAGAGGAACTAAAGGTCAAAAATCTAGAACAGGTGTTTCAATTAATGCCTTTGAAGGTGGGCAAATGCCAATTCACCGTAGATTACCTAAGAGAGGTTTTAACCCATTAAATAGTACAGAATATAAAGTGGTTAATTTAGGCGATATTAATCTTTTCGTTGAAGAAGGTATAATTAAAGCTGAGGATTTAGTTGATCATGATTTATTAGTAAAATTAGGTCTAATAAAAAAGGCAAATGAACTTGTAAAACTTTTAGGTGATGGTGAATTAAAATTCCCACTTAAATTTAAACTTAATGCATATTCACAAGCTGCTTTAAGTGCTATTACAAGTGCAGGTGGTGAAGCAATTACAAACTAATAAAAGTTTATATATAGAAATGATGACATCATTATACAAAAATAAGGGGTTATCCCTCCCTTCACTTTCAAATGCTCAAGTATTGCAAAAAAAGCTCTTATATATTATAGGAGCTTTTATAGTTTATCGTATAGGTTGTTATATACCATTGCCAGGGATTGATGCAAGAGTACTTGATGAAATATTTAAGCAAAATTCTCAAGGAATTTTAGGCATTTTCAATATGCTATCCGGTGGCTCATTAGGTAGAATGACTATTTTTGCTTTAGCTATGATGCCGTATATTACAGCTTCTATCATTATGCAATTAATGACTATAGTTTCTAAAGATCTTGAAACGCTTAAAAAGGAAGGTGAGGTAGGTAGAAAAAAGATAAATCAATATACTAGATATTTGACTATTATCCTTTGTGCCGTACAATCTTTTGGAATTGCTGCAGGATTAGAAGCCATGTCAGGGCCTTCAGGTAATCTTGTCATTAACCCAGGTATAATGTTTAAAGTTACAACAATAACCAGCTTAACAGCAGGAACCATATTCTTAATGTGGTTAGGCGAAAGAATTACGCAACAAGGGTTAGGTAATGGAACTTCATTATTAATTTTTGCAGGAATTGTTGCAGGTATTCCGAATGCAATAATGTCTACACTTGAATTAGGAAGAACTGGTGCTTTATCTACTTTACTTATTTTAGTAGTAATTACTTTAGCGCTCGGGTTATTATTTACAATTGTTTTTGTTGAGAAATCTTTTAGAAAGCTTTTAGTACAATATCCAAAAAGACAAGTTGGAAACAAAGTGTTTGGTGGTGAATCGACACATATGCCTATTAAAATAAATATGTCCGGTGTAATACCTCCTATTTTTGCAAGTTCAATTTTATTATTTCCATTAACTATAGTAAGTTTTTCAGCAAACGCTACTGAAGGTACAGGAATTTTAGATAACATAGCATTATATTTAGCACATGGTAAGCCGTTATATATGATTATGTATACTATTCTTATAGTTTTCTTTTGTTTCTTTTATACTTCTGTAGTGTTTAATCCTGAAGAAACAGCAGAAAATTTAAAGAAAAATGGTGGATTTTTTCCAGGAAAAAGACCTGGAAAAGCTACTGTAGAATTCTTAGATTATACAATTTCACGTCTTACAGTTGTAGGAGCGATCTATCTAGTTGTAATTTGCTTAATACCTGAATTCCTAGTATCACAATTTGGTATACCATTTTATTTAGGTGGCACAAGTATATTAATCGTAGTAAATGTTGTTATTGAATCTATGACTCAAATTCAAACTCATTTATATATGAATCAGTATCAGTCTTTGTTGAAAAAAATGAATTTAAAAGGAAATAAGAAAATATGAGAATAATTTTCTTAGGACCTCCAGGCTCAGGTAAAGGGACGCAGGCAGATATTTTAAAAGAAAAATTGAATTTGGTGAAGCTTTCTACAGGTGATATTTTTAGAGAGTTATCTAAAGAAAATAATGATTTAGCACTCGAAGTTAAATCTATTATGAATAAAGGAATGTTATTACCAGATCATTTGGTTACCAAAGTTGTTATAGATAGGATTTCTAAGGATGATTGTAAAAGTGGTTTTATCTTGGATGGCTATCCTAGAACATTAAACCAAGCAGTTCAGTTAGATGAATTTTTAAACAATGCTAACATTAAAATTGATGCTGTAATAAATTTGAATGTTAATGAAGAAGTGTTAGTAAATCGAATAGTTGCACGAATTACGTGTAAATCATGTAATGCAAGTTATAATAAGTTTACTAATCCTACTAAAGTTGAGAATGTTTGCGATAAATGCGGTAGTAATGAGTTTGTAACAAGAGGGGATGATAACGAAGATTCAATCAGAACCAGAATGAAAGAATATTTTGCTCAAACGTATCCATTAGTTGCATACTATAAGAAAAAAGAAATCTTAAAAGATTTTGATGGAAGTAAAAATTTGGAAAATATTACTAAAGAAATATTAAACGCGCTGAATTAGTGCATTTATTATTGACTTTAGTAAAATAATATATATTATTTATTTTCCAGAAATAAGGCGTAAAATATTTAATTATTTAATTATAATAGGGAGTAGATTGCTGTGGCACGTATAGCTGGTGTAAATATACCAACCAATAAGCGTGTAGTAATAGCTTTGACATATATCCACGGTATAGGTAAGCATAGAGCTAATACTATCTGTAAAGACTTAAACATAGCTGAAAGTTTTAGAGTAAATCAGCTTACAGAAGATCAAATTTCTGCAATACGTAGTTATATTGAACAAAACTATGTTATTGAAGGTGACCTTCGTCGTGAAGTTTCTATGAACATTAAAAGGTTAATGGATCTTGGATGTTATAGAGGTTTGCGCCATCGTAAGGGGTTACCAGTAAGAGGTCAACGTACTCATACAAATGCAAGAACAAGAAAAGGTAAAGCAAAACCAATTGCTGGTAAAAAGAAAGCAGTAAAATAGCTTAAGGTATAAATATGAGCAAAAATAAAAATGAAGTAAAGAAAAAAACTAAGAAAAATATTCTTGCAGCGCAAGTAAATATTAATTCATCTTTTAATAACACTATCGTTACTATATCTGACCCTAATGGTAATGTAATTTCTTGGTCTTCTGCAGGTAAATGTGGTTTTAAAGGTTCAAGAAAATCAACTCCATATGCAGCGCAAATTACTGCTGAAGATGCGGCACGTAGAGCTATGGAACATGGAGTGAGAAAAATTATATTAGTAGTAATCACTGGTCCTGGACAAGGTAGAGATTCTGCTATTAGGGCGTTAGTTACTGCTGGGCTTGAAGTTTCCCAGATTATAGATATAACTCCTGTACCTCATAATGGTTGCAGACCTAGAAAAAGACGTAGAGTTTAAGTTTTTTATATATTAAAATTTAAGGGAATAAGATAAGTATGTCTTTGCTTTCTAAAAACTGGAATGATTTGATTAAACCATCATCATTACAAATTGTTGAAGATAAATATAATCCAGCAATTGCTCATGTGATTATTGAGCCTCTTGAGCGTGGATTTGGATTAACACTTGGTAACTCATTGAGAAGGGTGTTACTTTCATCATTACAAGGTTGCGCTGTTACAGCAATTAAAATTGATGGAGTTTTACATGAATTTTCATCTGTTGCTGGAGTAAGAGAAGATATTACTGATATTATTCTCAGTATTAAATCTTTAATTCTAAGAACTCATACTACTGATAAAAGAAAATTAAAACTTTCTGTTACAGGTCCTTGTGTTGTTACTGCCGGTATGATTGAAGGATCATCAGATATAGAAGTTTTAAATAAGGATTTGGTAATCTGTAATTTAGATAAAGATGCAACCCTTAATATGGAACTTATTTGCCAAGTTGGTAAAGGTTATGTGCCAGCACATATGAATAAATCTAATGATGACCCAATTGGTTTGATTCCAATCGATGCATTATATAGTCCTGTAAAAAAGGTTTCATATAAAGTTGAAAATAGTCGTGTAGGTCAGATGACAGATTATGATAAGCTTATTTTATCAATTGAAACTGATCACACTATTACTCCTGAAATGGCTGTAGCTCTTTCTGCGAGAATCTTACAAGATCAATTCCAAGTGTTTATTTCTTTCCAAGAAGAAGAAGAACAAGTTCAAGAAAATGAACAAGAGTTACCATTCGATCCAAGATTACTTAAAAAAGTTGATGAGCTTGAATTATCAGTTAGATCACAAAATTGCCTTCGTAATGATAATATTACATATATTGGTGATTTAGTTGTTAAAACTGAAAGTGAAATGCTTAAAACTCCTAATTTTGGTCGTAAGTCACTTAATGAAATTAAGGAAGTACTTTCTTCAATGGGTTTAAAACTCGGTATGGATGTTTCAGGCTGGCCTCCACATAATATTGAAGAATTAGCAAAAAAATATGAAGATCCTTATCATTGATAATTTTTTTTAGGATTTAAGACAATGAATCACGCAAAAACAAAAGCAAAAAAACTTAATAGAACATCAAGTCATAGAAAAGCGTTACTTGCTAATTTATCACTTGCACTTATTCAACATGAACAAATTATAACAACCTTACCTAAGGCAAAATTTTTACGCTCGCATGTTGAAAAATTAATTACCCTTGCTAAGAATAATAGCTTACATAATCGTAGAAAAGCTTTATCACTACTTAATAATCAAGAAAGCCATGTTAAGAAACTTTTTGATGTTATAGGTCCAAGATATAATTCACGTAATGGTGGTTATACAAGAATCATTAAAATGGGTTTCAGATTTGGTGATGCTGCTCCTGAAGCAGTTATTGAACTTGTTGATAGAGATGTAGAAGCGCGCGGTAAGCAAGCATAGCTATTGTAAATACATATATTATTTAATAAAAAAGGCTGAGTCTATCTCGGCCTTTTTTTTTATAAATCTTACTTTTTGTCTATCTAATATTTTTTTACTTTACATATTTAAAATTTTTCTTATGAAATATTTTGTAAATATTTTCAAAATGATTTATCTAATCTTTTCCAGATAAACTTGATCATTAAAACCCTAAAATATATATAATTTTTATTGAACTTTTAGTTAGAATAAAATTGTGATAAAATGGAAAAAACAATTAACTGCACCAAATAGAAATCGTATAATATTTAGATGTATAACGCTGCTATTATTTTATAGAATAAAATAATAGGAAAGAGTTCAATTATAAGAAAATTATACTTGTTCATTCTATCAAAAAACTTTATACATCATATGAAAATTTAACTTTTATAAAGTAAATGAATAGACCTAGCAAACATCAAATAATAGGAATTGTTTTTGCAATAGTATCAATATTTTTATATGTTCTATCTGATACTTTAATAAAATATTTTCTAATTACAAATTATAGTGTAGAACAAGCTACATTTTTAAGAGCTGTGGTTAAAATAATTTATTTATTAGTACCACTTATATTTTATTATAAAAGCCTAGCTCCATTAAAAACACATAAACCCTTTATTCATTTTTTAAATGCTATATGTGGTTCTGCAAGAAGTTATGCATATATGTCTGCGATAGTTTTAATACCTTTTGCAGAAGTTTCAGCTTTAAGTTATGTTTCAGTGATATTCTTTGTAATTATTTCATGGTTTCTATTTAAAGAGCCAATTAATAAATTTCACATTATCGGTATAGTTATAGGTTTTATTGGAATAATTGTAGCACTTAAGCCTGGATTTGCAATGTTTAAACTTGGGGCTATTGTAAGCTTACTTGCGGCCTTTATTGCAGCTCTTAATAAAGTTACAATTAAAAAACTTTCAATAAGCGATCATCCTATGTCAATTGTTGTATATCCAAATTTATTTTTAATTATAGTAAGTTTACCAGTCTTATCAAAACTATGGGTAAGTGTTAGTTTAAAAGATTGGGCTTTATTTTTCTCTATAGGATTAATTGCAACTATCGCTCAATATTTAACAGTGCTATCACTTAAATTTACTACCGCGCCAACTATTGCACCATATAATTATACATATTTTGGATGGTTCGTTTTAATGGATTATTTATTTGGAGGTATTGTTCCAAATATAATGGTAGTAATAGGAGCTGGTTTTATTATTTTAAGTAATGTTATAATTCTTTTTGCTTTAAGGAGAAAATCAGAAAGTTAATTACGCGAAATTGGTTCTCGTGAATTAGTTTTTGCGTTTGGAATTGTTGATTGGGTAGTATTATTATTTAAAGATACCTTCTTTAATTTATCTTTAACAGCTTGTAACTCTTCTTTATCATTTTTATTATTGGAAGTATTTTTATTTTCTTCATTGATATTAATATTTTTTAGGCCTGCTTGAACTTCATTAAGTTCAGCAGTTATTTTTTTAGGTCTATCAAGCTCTTTTATATTCATATTATTTTGTTTAGCAAAATTTGATAATGTATCTGCTAAATTACTCGAATTCGAAACATCGCGTTTAAGATCATTATTAAGTGCTATAACTTTATTTTCAAGATTTCTTATTGCAGGTATATGGTGATAAGGATTACGTTTAGAATCAGTAGGATTTGCTTGTAAAAAAATATTTAATAAATTTGAAGCGTCATAAGGTGAAAAACTTTTTGCTGCAATTTGTTCATTAGTTTTGTTAATGATATTTTCTAATTTAGCGCTATAGTCTTTAAACATTTTATCTTTAATTTGTGGTGTTAATTTTGTTGTAATTTGCTGAGCTAAAATATTATCAGGGATTGCAACTTTGCATGAGCCCGCAAGTTGTGTTGATAGGGTACCAATTTGTGTTTTTATATATTCTAATGTTTCCGGTCTTAAGTCATTTGTTTGCGTCATGCGATGTATACCATTTAGTAAATTTTGTATACTAGGATAGTCTTCTTTACAGTACGGAATTTTAGAAGCAAAATTGTTATAACTTTCATTTATAGTGTTTAAAGCCATTTTAGCAGCATCTTCTCCTTTGCTTAAATTTTCAAATACTGAATCTATATTTTTTAGATGATCACTTATATTATTACGCAAAATATTAGTTTTATGGGTCTCTAAGCTTTTAAAATTTGATGAGTCAATCGCATTTTCTCTAGTAAATTCTTTTAAACTTAAATAAATATCTCTTAAATTTTTGTTTGGATCTTTAATATTTTCGGTGATAGCAGTAGCTATCTTATCAGCTTTATCTTTTAATTCAGGTTTATCTCTAGTAAATTCATTAATAGTACCAAGTGCACTTTTAAAATCATAATTGTTCCAAATATTATCTATTACTGAATCCACCATTTTTTGTTCTGGCGTTCGATTATCATCATTCTTTATTTCAGGTAAATCATCCCACTTTTTACCTTCTAATAAATTATAGTTTTTATCTTGAGCTAATTTTTCGATATTTTGGTTTATATATTCTTTTAATTCATTTTGTCTTATAGAAGGGGAGTATTGTATTAAATTATGCGCTTCTTTTAACTTCCAAATAAAATTATGGTCGGTAGGATAATTATTTTTAAGGTCTTGATTATTATACAAATCATTTAAAACTAACCCAGCTTCTTTAACTCGGTTTAATACCATATTTTGATAAGTTTCACGAATTTTACTTAAAAAGCTGTTTTCAAAGTTATTATCTTTCATAAAAATAAAATGTTACAATCATTAATTAATTATAGCATTTTAAATACATTTAGTAAATTACCTATATAAAGAATGAATTATTAGGTTTAAAATAAATCCCTATTAGAGAATTTAGAAGAAAATTTACTTTCAAGCGGTCCTACATATTTATCTTTTAATACTTCATCGTTAGCTAAATGAGCTGTAATTTCAGTACTTAATATCTCTAAAATAGCAGGGTTTTTAGGATTAAAGTTTTTATTTTCAAATTTTATACTTAACTTTTCTTCTTCTAAAGCTAAAAAAGGTTCTAAACTTAAATGTTCATTATTTGAGAGACATAGCTTTATATTAGCTTTTAACATGCTCAATTCAATTGGAAACTGATCTAAGTTATTGATTACATTATAATTTTCTTCTAAAGCAGAAGGTTTTGCGTTAGAAACCGTAAATTCTAAAACAGTTTGATCTTTATCATCTGTGATTTTAAACTTTTTAGTTACTTCGATTTCAGAACTTGAATCTGATAATGAAGTTATTTTATATTTACTCATAAAACCTCAAATTTCATTATTAAATTTATTTTATCAAAAAATACTGTATATATAAATATTTATAAATTTTTTAAAAGTAATTTGTATAAATTTCAGTATCTTATTGTAATTATTTTTAATTTTCTTCATTGGCCGCATTTATAAAGCTATTAATAGTGTTTACCTTAGAAAGATTTGAGGTAATTTTTTTGCTTAAGAAATCTAATTGATCTCTACTATCTTTATTAATAAACTTGAAGGGAAATTCAATAGTTAGGACTTCTTCAATAGAGCCAGCTGGTTTAATTATAAGGTTCTTATCTTCAAATAAACAAGCTTCAATATTAGCTTTAAGTTCTTTATATGGAATAGGGAAGGCTAATAGGTTAGAATTTGTTTTATAAGTATTATTGTTTACAGGGGCTTTATTAGAGACTGTAAATTTTAATACTGTCGTATCATCTAGGGCAACTTCAAAATTTTTAGCCCAATATGCATCATTTTCCATTTTTTGAATGGAAACCAATTTAAACTTAAAGCTTTCCATAGGAAACCTCGTGCTTTTATTTTAATATATTAATTTTAACAAATATTAAGGAAAGTTTAAAGTTTTATAACGATATAATTTTGTCATTAAGTAAATAGATAAGTAATTCAATGGATTACCGAAAGTTTTTTATGTAATATTATATAATGACTAAAATACCATTAAAAATTTGATTTGAGCACTTGTATAATTTAAATAAATCTTTATTAAATCATAAAATATAAAAATATTTTTTAAATTATTTGAAAGGGATTCTCAGGTTTAATACTTAACTAATATAACGTAATCAAGTCTACTAAAATCAATAGCAGGTGTTACGTAAAATTCATTATTCTTAACATGAGAAATTGTACCAATAAGCATGCCTGCTGGGAAAACTTTACCATCACCTGATGTAAATACCATTTCACCAACCTGTACCTTAGTATCATCTGGTAAATAAATAAGCTTTAATAAATTATAGTTATGAGTTCCTGAAACAATTGCTCTTTCTCTAGATTTTTCAGTTAAAATAGGTATATGTGAATTTAAATCATTAATGAGCATTACACGTGAATTTTTGCTAGTTACTTCAATTACGCGTCCTACAATTCCAAACTCATTTATAACAACCTGGCCTTTAGTAACACCTTGTTGCTCGCCGCCATTGATCATTAAGGATGTAGAAAATGGATTAGACATATCAGCAAGAATTTTAGTAGTAAAATGCTCTACATTTTTTTCAGGAATATAGTTCATTAATTTTCTTAAAGCTGCATTTTCTTCTTCAAGCTTTTTAGTTAATATATAATAATTTTCTAAGACTTGTTTTTCTTTAATTAATTTTTGATTTTCTTTATAAAGAGCAAAATAGTTATATATACTTTCTACGTAAAGTTTTACGTTGTTTTCAAAGCTCGTATAATGTTTTGTAATAAAAACATTTTTATCAATGACGCTACTTTTAAAGTAAACAGTCATTTTAGATTCATAATAATCTAACGACATAATAAATAATGCAATTACAATGTAAACGACTGTATTAAACCGTCGTATTAATGTAATTGCATTAGAATATATAGTATTTAGATTATCAGTCATTAATCTTGTTTAAATAATACATGCTGGAATTTTTTCATATTTTCTAACACTTTTCCTGTACCTACTGCGACACATGAAAGCGGATCTTCCGCGATAAAAACAGGTAAGCCTGTTGCTTCACGTAATACGTAATCGAGGTTTCTAAGTAATGACCCACCACCAGTAAGGATAATACCTTTATCAACTATATCAGAAGAAAGTTCAGGTGGAGTACATTCAAGAGCAATTTTAACTGCTTCAACAATTTGGCTCACTGGTTCAATTAAACTTTCTGAGATTTGTTGTTCATTAAGTTGAATTTCTTTTGGTACGCCATTAATTAAATCACGTCCTTTAATTTCCATTGTCATGCCTATACTATCGTTTGGTGCACAAGCAGCTCCAATAGTTTTTTTAATCTTTTCAGCGCTTGATTCACCAACTAGTAAATTGTGATGACGACGGATATAAGAAATAATAGCTTCATCCATTTTATCGCCACCCACTCTTACAGAGCGTGAGTAAACTATTCCTCCAAGAGATAATACTGCAACTTCAGTAGTACCACCGCCAATATCAACAATCATAGAACCTGTAGGTTCAGTCACAGGTAAATCAGCGCCAATTGCTGCTGCCATCGGTTCTTCAATTAAGAATACTTCACGAGCTCCAGCGCTTTCAGCTGCATCTTGAATTGCTCTTCTTTCTACAGGTGTTGAACCTGATGGAACGCAGACAATAATAAGTGGACCTGTAAAGCTTCTGCGGTTATGTACAGTACGTATGAAATGTTTAATCATTTCTTCTGCACCTTTAAAATCAGCAATCACACCATCCTTTAAAGGTCTAATAGCATCAATTTCTGACGGTGTGCGGCCTAGCATCATTTTAGCTTGATGACCAAACGCATATGGCCTTGTAGTACCATTTTCTTTAAAAAGCGCTACTACGGATGGTTCATTTAGAACTATCCCGCGACCTTTAACGTAAACAAGTGTGTTAGCAGTACCTAAGTCAATTGCCATATCGCTAGACATAAATCCAAGAAGTTTAGAAAACATATTTACCTTTTGTTTTGATATTTTTATAAAACAAATATATGGTTAAAAAACTGATATCTCAAGCATTTCTTATATAATTATTAGTTAAAAGGTAGAGTGATGGTAAATGAAGTGTTAAATTCTATATATTTAGGCATTGTGCAAGGTCTCACTGAATTCCTGCCGATTTCCTCTACTGCGCATATGATTTTTGCTGAAAAATTTTTACAAACAAAAATTTTTGAGGATAAAATTTTTGAAACAATAATTCAGATGGGAAGCTTATTAGCTCTTTTTATAGTTAGGTTTACTTTGTTTAAAAAAATGATTTTTACCTTTCATAATAATAAGGTTACACAAAAACTTATATCAAACTTAATAATAGCTTTTTTACCTGCAGGAATTATAGGAGCAATTTTTAATAACAAAATTGCCAGTATTAATTCTACTGTAGTTATGGCTTATAGCCTGATTGTAGGAGGTATATTATTTATTATTATTGACCTTCTAAATATTAAGCCACAAACTTATGATTTAAATAAAATAGGTATAAAGCAAGCACTAGGAATTGGTACATTGCAATTATTAGCTTTTATCCCAGGTGTTTCTCGATCAGGGGCCACTATTGCAGGTGGAATTCTCATAAAATTAAATAGAAACATAGCAGTAGAGTTTTCGTTTTTGTTAGGGTTCGTAACTATTTTAGCTGCATCAGTTTTTAAAATTTATAAAAATTACTATTTATTAAATTATGATAATATAATGTCTATTTCCATTGGTTTTATAACTGCTTTTATAGTGTCATTATTAGTAATCAATATTTCAATTAAAGTTATTGTTAAATATGGCCTTAAACCCTTTGGAGTTTATAGAATCATTTTAGGTTTATTTTTTTTGAATATAATTAGATGAAATCCATTCATTTTCATTTATTTTATGATACTTATGATCAAAAATATTAAAATTGCTCTTTTTACTTATAGTTTTAACAATTTTTTTATGAGTTTCATTCTCAGTTGCAATTAAGGTTTTTATAATTTTACGTACATAGCTTACCTCGAGTCGAGCGAGGCTGCATACTAATTCAAAATCTTGACGGTAAGGGCCAAATACCCATTCAATTATTTGATTTTTATTTTTTATTTTATCTGCATCAGAAGAAAATATATATTCTCGTATTTGATAATTAATTACTGCACGCCAAAGATTTAAGTATGGAAGTAAAGATTCTTTCCCATCTTGAAAAAATACCATTTTTCCAGCTTGCTTATTTTTTATATATTTTCTTTTATTTTTCATTATATTTACCTTTAATTAAATTATTATTAACACAAGGGTAGAAGTTTAATTTTTTATAAATAATTAATTTATTTACAGATATTTAATAGGAATAGGTATATCCTATTAATAAATTATATTCAAGTAATAAGTTAAAAATTTGTTTGTAATTAAATCAATGGTTTAATATATTTTAACCATTTATTAATTCCATATTTAAATATATTATTATGAAGAAATTATAAATAAGTTTAATTGATATTAAATTGTTAACTAATTATTGACAAATTGTTATTAATTTGGTATTATTTAATCAATTGAAAATTTTTGAGGTGAAATAATGGCTAAATTAACATTTAACCCTGGTAAAGGCTTATATAATATATATTTTAATGGCGACCAAAAGAAAAAATTCTTAAAAAGAGTAGCTTATGGAATTTTAATTGGGGGTTTTACAGCCTTAACAGCATTACAAATATTGCCTTTTATTGCTCCATTTTCTGTTAATATTATCACTTATACCTTACCTATGGCTATAAAGTTAGGTCAACTAACTGGCCTAGGTTTAGCACTCATACCATATGGTTTAGGGTGGACACTTTCAACTATTCCAGCTTTTATAACCCAAAAAATTGAATGGTTACTTGCAGGTGGGTTAAGCATAATTGGTATGGGTTTAAAGAAATATGTTCCAAATTTTATTGGTAAGTCAATAGGTGGGTTTGCTACATGGTTATCAAATAAAATTGGCAAAAATTATGTAACAAACGGTATTAACCTTGCTGTTAAAAAAGGTGGATGGTTAGGTCACTGGGTACTAGAGCAAGGTGTTACATGGCTTTACACAACAGTATTAGGTAAGATCGGCAGTAAATTATATGAATATCAGGTAGTTAAAGCCTTTGTTGACCCTATTAAAGAAAAAGCTGAGGCTATGTTCAATAAAGTTATTAATAGTAAGGTTACTAAAAAAATTGGTAGTGCTTTAAATTGGGTATATCAAAAAGCTACTCTTGGTTATGACCCAAATTTAACAATTTTGAAAAATGTATATGAGTTTGCTAAAGGAATAGGCTTTCAATTATTCATTATGCCAAGACTATTAAAATTTTCGTCTAAGATTTTACAATCTGTTGCTTTCTTTATAGGTCGTAAGATGAAAGGTGGTTATGTAGTTCCAGGTGAGGGGATTCTTGAAAGTATAAATAACCCACATTACATAAAACAAGTAAATACATTTGTTGAAAAAGCAGGTAAATTTATAAGTAAAAATATTATAGAAAATATCCTCGTAAATAAAATTCTTTTAGGTTTAAGAAGTAAAGACAATTCATTTAAAAAGAATTTATTTTTTACGATGTTACCATCAATGCTTATTTCAACAGGAATTGTAACTCTTTTACAACCTCGCTTAGCATTTCATGATAAGGATAACCCAAAAGCTGCAAATGATGCTGGTTATACCGTAAATAAAAATACCGGTAGAGTTCATCCGGATGTAGAAGTTAGCAATAACTTAAAAAGCGTTTCACTGGGAGATCGCTTTTTAAATAAAATTGGAAGAGCAACTGGAGCTTCTGCATTTTGGACTAAGTAATAAACTTTAAATAATTAAATATAAAAAAAGGTCTTGGCTTTAATTGCTAAGGTCTTTTTTTATAATTTAAATATACAATTTTTAATTATGCTATTGACATTAGTATAATTTATGGTAAATATTTTCTTCTATTCATGGGGATGTAGCTCAGTTGGTAGAGCATCTGCTTTGCAAGCAGAATGTCAGCGGTTCGATTCCGCTCATCTCCACCATTACTTTCAATATTTCTTATCTTAAAAAATAATATCACTTGTTTAAGAGCTAAAATTTGTAAATTTTAAACCAATTATTGATATACAAAGCATAGCTAAAAATAATATTCTAAGTAGTGATACAGATTCATTAAATAGAATTATACCGCAAACTGCAGCACCCAATGCACCAATTCCTACCCATACTGCATAAGCGGTACCAATAGGTAATGTTTGAGCAGATTTAGATAATAGGTACATACTTCCAGCTAATGTCACAAATGTAAAAATGCTTGGCCAAAAGCGTGAAAACCCTTCTGAATATTTGAGTCCGATAGCCCAGCAAATTTCTAATAAGCCTGCAATTACGAGATATATCCATGCAACAGTCATAATAAACTACTCCTTTTAAATAAAAAAAGCGTCGTCTTGTCTTGACCGGGTACGGCGCATCTCGTCCGGATAATTACCAATATATCAAAATTATTAGATTTATCTATTATCATCTATTCAAATAAAATTTTACCTAACCTTATATGTGTAGCTCCACAGCTAATAGCTTCTTCATAATCTTCGCTCATGCCCATACTTAAATTAGTAAGATTATATTTTTTAGCTAAATTACTAAGCTTGATAAAATAAGGTTTTGGGGGTTCATTAATAGGCGGAAGAATCATTAAACCTAATAATTGAATATTTTGTTTAGTCTTACAATAATTAATTAATTCCTCAATACTACTTTCATCAATTCCTGATTTCTGAGGTTCTTTTCCTAGATTGATTTGGAGAAATATTTTAATGTTCTTATTATAAAGTTCCGCAAATTTTTGTAATAAATCTAAGTTTTTCGTTGATTCAACAGAATGAATTACATCAAAAATTTGAACTATATCTTTCATTTTTTTATTTTGAAGTTTACCAATCATATGAAGAGTTAAATCATGATATAGTAATTTTACATCACTCCATTTGTTGGTTGCTTCTTCAACTCGATTTTCACCGAAATCTAATTGACCGCCTTTTAGTAAAGGGTTAATTTCATTAAAAGCTCTTCCTTTAGTAACGGCAATTAATTTAACATTTGAAGGAATTTTATTTTTTATATTTTGAAGCTGCATAATATATTGTGATTTTAATATGGAAGACTTAACTCAAAAAACTATTAAACAACAGAGTAATTTAACTACTTTAATAATACTAATACTTGCAGAAGTTATTTCCTCAATTGAAACGGAAATAAATATACCAAGCTTCCCTGATATGTTAAAGTTTTTTAATACAGATGAAGCAACTTTGCAATTAATTGTTTCTGCTAATTTCTTCGGAATATGTGTTGGCAGTCTTTTATATGGCCCTTTATCAGAAAATTTTGGTCGTAGAAAAATGTTGCTTCTAGGTCAAGCAATTTTTTTAATTGGTTCATTAGGATGCGTATTTTCTTTTAATAATTTATATCAATTAATTTTCTTCAGATTTATTCAAGGTTTTGGATTAAGTTCAGTATTTGTAGTAGGTAGCACGGTTATATTTGATATATACAATAAAGAACAAGCGGCTAAAATTTTTGGATATTATAATAGCGTAATTACAGTCTTCATGGCTATTTCACCACTAATTGGAAGCTTTATGAATCAAGCTTTTGGTTGGCAATCAAATTTTTATCTTATTGCAATAACCTGCTTAATTATAACTGTTTTAATGGTAATATATTTAAAGGAAACATTACCTATTGATGAAAGAAAAGAATTTAATCTTAATGCTTCATTAAAAAATTTTAAAGAAGTATTGTTTAATCCCAAAGCAATGGGATTATTAAGTATAATTGGATTAGGATTTAGCAGTTATTTTATTTATATTTCTAATTTATCTATTATTTTTGTTGATTATATAGGTATTACTGAAAGCGCTTATGCTTTTCATCAAGCGGCAATTACCTTCTCTTATGCAGTAATTAGTGTATTTACAAGCTATGCAATACGAAAAATAGGGTATGTTACGGCTAGAAATTTAGGTGGATATGTTGCTTTTATAGGGGCTATTTTAATGCTAATAGTATCGCAAACCCCTTTATATGATATTCCATTGATAATAACTTTAATTAAAGTTATAGAAACCGCAGGTTTGGTGTTTTTCCTAACTTTTATTTTTGCCGATTACATGGATATGCATGAGCATATTAAGGGTTCAGCTTCCTCATTTTGCACTTCATATAGGTTAATAATTAGCGTTATAATGTTAAGCTTAACAAGTTTTCTTTTTAATGGAACAATTAAGCCAATAGCAATTCTATGCTCTATTATGCTAACTACATCTTTATTAATATATTTATTGATTCATAACAAAATTAAGTTATTATTAAGGAAGTAACTTAATTTAAAATATATGAATATAGTTCTTAGGATTGTACTAGCTATCTTTTCAATTGCAACGTTCCTGATTTCAGGTTACGCCTTTGCATTTATTATGCTTGCGCTATTACCTACCATGGTAATTTATTCAATTGATAAAAGAACTAATAAGACTGCTTCCAATACAGTAGGGGCCTTTAATATTATTGGTCTCATGCCATATATAATTGAATTATTGAATAGCGGGCTTGATGCAAGTGATAAAGCTCAAGCTATGATGTCAAATATGCAAATATGGATAGTCATTTATGGAGCCACTAGTATTGGACTAGTTATTATTTGGGTATTACCTCAAATTTCAGGTAACTATTTTGTATATAGAGAACAAAAAAAGATAGAAAAGTACATAGAAGAGCAAAAGAAATTATTTGAAGAATGGGGGCCAAATGTTGGCTTTAAAAAGGAATTTTTCAAAATAGAAACCGACAAGAATTCATAATTTATAAAAAGTATTTAAAAAGTTAAAATTTGTGTTATATTATTATATATAATTTAAATATAGTATAAATATGATACATCATTCAATTTGGTTATGGATAATTTTCATAATCTTAGTCTTAGTATTATTAATTCTCGATATTGGAGTGTTTCATAAAGAAAAAAAGGAAATAAGTTTTAAGCAAAGCTTATATTATAGCTTATTCTATTTTGTTATTGCTCTATGCTTTTCAGTTTTTATTTATTTCAAAATCGGTGCGAATGGCACAAAAGAATATTTAACAGGCTATTTAATTGAGAAAACTTTAGCTTTAGACAATATATTTGTTATTTCAATGGTTTTTCAGTATTTCGCAATTCCTCGCATATACCAACACAGAGTATTATTCTGGGGAATTTTAGGGGTTATAGTATTAAGAGCTATATTAATAGGAGTAGGGGCTACTCTCGTTCACGAATTTGAATGGATAATGTATATTTTTGGTTTGTTCCTACTTGTTACAGGAATAAAAATGGTTTTAATTAAAGAACAAACATTTGACCTTAATAACAATTTTATACTTAAATTTATTAAAAAGCATTTTAAAGTTACTGAAACTCTTCATGAAGAGAAATTTTTTGTTAAAATTAAGGAAAATAAAGGTAAAGCGGTATATTATTGTACCCCTTTATTTGTTTGTTTAGTAATTATTGAGGTAATTGACTTAGTTTTTGCAATTGATAGTGTTCCTGCAATATTTGCTATAACCAATGATCCATATATTGTCTATACTAGTAATATATTCGCTATCTTAGGGTTAAGAACTCTTTATTTTA
Source organism: Sphingobacteriia bacterium (assembly GCA_017304685.1). Classification (NCBI taxonomy): domain Bacteria; kingdom Pseudomonadati; phylum Bacteroidota; class Sphingobacteriia; species Sphingobacteriia bacterium. The sequence continues at coordinate 26,443 of JAFKLR010000003.1, forward strand.
CCCTTGCAGAAATGGTTCATCGCTTTAAATACCTAAAATATTCTTTATCTGCTTTACTTATTTTTATCGGTGGAAAAATCTTGCTTAGCGAGTTTATAGGAAAAATCCCTGCAAGTATTTCATTAATAGTTACCGTCGTAGTCCTATTATTAGGAATTTTATATTCAATTTATAAGACTAATAGCAAGGAAGTTAAAAAATAAATATTTTTTACTTTAAATTAATTTTTTAACTATTATAATTGAATATATAATGAGGAGTATAAATATGACGGTTGATAAAGCTATTCCTATACTGGTTGTAGATGACTATAAAACAATGATTAGAATTATAAAAAACCTATTGAATCAATTAGGATTTAAGAACGTTGACGATGCGACAAATTGCAATATGGCTTTATCAAAACTTCAAGAAAAAAACTATGCTATAGTTATTGCTGACTGGAATATGGAGCCAATGAATGGTTTGGACCTTTTTAAAAAAACTCGTACAGATGAAAAATTTAAAACTACTAAATTTATTTTAGTTACTTCTGAAAGTAAGCCAGAAGAGGTAATAGCAGCTAAAGAAGCAGGGATAAATAATTTTATAGTAAAACCTTTCAATATTGAAACCTTAAAGTCTAATTTAGAAAAAATTTTAGGGGTCTTTTTAAACTAACGGTTTTATAAAATATATTCATCAGAATTTGAGGTGCAACTAATTTCCCAATAACGATCTGTTAACCCTTGTGAAGTCACACTTACTAATAACATAGGGACTGCATCTTCTACTTTATATACTACTCTAAAAAATTTTAAATGCTGAGGTGCTAAGGCTTTAGCCTTTATCATAGAGTTAGCAAGATCAAAAAAATGATCCCAATATCCATTAATATTTACTATAATTATAGGGACTTTAGAAACTTGTATTTGTTTACTTACTAAAAAATCTAATAATTCATGTAATGTTCCAAAACCACCCGGTAACACAATTACCCCTTCACACAATTCATGAAATTTAGCCAGCCTTAAATGCATGCTTTCACACCAAAAAAGGTTAGTTTCCTTTATTGATGGGTGGCAAATATCTAAACCTTTTTGTACGTTTGGTAGAACTCCAACGATATTATCTTGAGAAGAAGTAGTAACAAATCCATCTACTACTTCTTTCATTAAACCAGTTTTAGAACCGCCGGTAAGTAAATTATGATTAGAAGTGGCTAATAATTCACCAAGCTTAAAAGCTTCTTGCTTATAATAATTAGAAATTTTATCATCAGCGCTACAAAAAACCCCAATATATTTTTTATCAGGGTTTAAGTTTTTTTTACTTGGTGTCAAAGACATACACTACCTACTTACATATTATCGACAACGGCATCAATAAATTCTTCTGTAGTTAAATATTTGTGATCCTTACCAATTAGTAAGCTTAAATCTTTTGTCATTTTACCGGATTCAATAGTTTTAATACAACTTGCCTCTAAATTTTCAGCAAAAGTTTTTAAGGCAGGATTATTATCAAAATCAGCTCTATAAATTAATGCTCTTGTCCAAGCAAAAATAGTAGCCATTGGGTTAGTAGAAGTTTTATTACCTTTTAAGAATTCTTCATAATGTCTTGTTACTGTTCCATGAGCTGCTTCTGTCTCTACAGTTTTTCCATCCGGTGAAAGAAGAACAGATGTCATTAATCCTAATGAACCAAAACCTTGTGCCACAATATCAGATTGAACATCGCCATCATAATTTTTACATGCCCATAGATAACCACCTTGTGATTTGAGAGAAAATGCAACCATATCATCAATTAATCTATGCTCGTAACTTAACCCTAATGCTTCAAATTGAGTTTTGAATTCACTATTATAAACTTCTTCAAAAATATCTTTAAACTTACCATCATATTGTTTTAAAATGGTGTTTTTACTTGAAAAATATACTGATTGTTTTTTTGCAAGCGCATAAATAAAACATGATTTTGCAAATGAACGAATTGATTTATCAACATTATACATTCCCAAAGCAACACCGCCGCCTGTAAATTCATATACATCTTTAGTGATAGGAGCGCTTCCATCTGATGGAGTAAAGGTAAGAGTTAATTTACCTGGCTTATCAATTTTAAAATCAGTTGCTTTATACTGATCACCAAAAGCATGACGAGCAATAATAATTGGTTTTTTCCAACCAGGAACAAGCAATGGAATGTTTTTACAAATAATTGGTTCTCTAAAAACAGTGCCATCTAAAATATTTCTTATGGTACCATTTGGTGATGGCCACATTTTTTTAAGATTAAATTGTTGTACTCTTTTTTCGTCAGGTGTAATAGTCGCACATTTAACACCAACGCCATATTGTTGAATTGCTTTAGCCGCTTCTTTTGTTACTTCATCATCTGTTTTATCGCGATTTTGAATAGATAGATCAAAATATTTTAAATCAATATTTAAATAAGGAAGAATAAGTTTTTGTTTAATGAGATCCCAGATAATTCTGGTCATTTCATCGCCATCAATTTCTACAATCGGATTTTTTACATCAATTTTCATACACACAACTCTAAGTTAAAATTTTTATTTAAATTAAATCATTTAGTAGTAAAAAACAAGAGAAGAATAGTAAAAAAGTATATAAAAACCTTGTGATTAATTGATTTCAATTTTATTGACTATAAGTTAATAAAATTTTATAACCTAATAACCTATTAATGGAGGTTTAAATGTCTAAATATAAGATTTTAGGGCCGTACGAAAAAAAAATTGAAGGTCAGTCAAGTATAAGAGTATTTGAAATAAATATTGATAATAGATCTATTGGCTCAATCCAGATTCAATTAGTAGAATCAAGGCAACTACCAGAAATTAAAAAAAAATATAGCGAATTTATAGAAGAATTTGAAACTCAAATTTTTTCAGTGTTTGGAAATTTATTTTATAAATTATATAAAAGTAATTTCTCGAAGCTTGGTATAACTATTTCAAGTGATTCAAAAAGTGCTTTTACTTTTGAATTTTTTGGTTCTTATTCAAGTAATGAAGTTAATTTTGAAGAGATTGCAAGATCATTTTTAAGTCAAGTTGCACCTTATAATGAAGGCTTAAAAGAATTTGAAAAACTTGTAGCCCAAGATAAAAAAACAGATCTCCAGCATAATTCAAGAGCATTCTACGATAGTCGTGTTAATTACGAACTAAGTGTTACTAAATAAAGTTTAGGTTAGGCTAATCTACAAATTAGCCTAACCACTAGTTTACAAATTAAGAATTAAATTTTAATACTTAAGAAATGAATATAGCAAAAAGATTTACTGCTATCAAACCTCATTATATTCAAAAATTTGATATTTTTACGTAAATAGAATATCACTTAAATTTTTTCTAAAATTCTCTAATGTAGAATGTTCTTTAATAAAATTTATAGAATTTGTCGATATAGTTTTATATTCTTCTTTTTCATTTATTAAATATAAAATCTTTTCTGCAAATTCTTTCGCATTACCATAATTTACTAATAATCCATTTTTTTCATTTTGAATTATAAATTCAGGTCCAGGCGTGTTAGTTGCAATTACAGGAATTCCATAACTCATGGCTTCAGTTACAACTAAACCATAAGCTTCAAATTTTGATGGTAAACAAAAAATATCAAGTGATTTAAAAAATGCTTCTTTATTTTCTATCCAATCTAATAATTCAATTGTTTCTTCTAAATTTAAAGAATAAATTTTCGTTTTAAGAGAATTATTTAAAGGCCCGTTACCCCCAATAATAACTTTAAATTTCTGTTTTAAAATTTTATGAAGTTCAAAAATAACATCAATAAAAAATTCATAACCTTTTTCTTTATCAAGTCTTCCAAGGGAGCCAATGACTACTTGTTCTTTATTAGTTATATTTTTTGGCAAAATATTTTGGGGAATATAGGAGAGGGGATGATGAATTACTGAAACATTAGTGAAATTATTTTTTAAGTACTCATCTTTAATTTTATTGTTAAAAGTAATTATATGTTCAGCTAAAAAAAGTTTTTTATATGATATGCCATGATTAACCCCTATTACTTTACAATTCTTAGGCTTAGTTAAATGGATAATTTTTTGCAATTTTCCATTATGAATAAAAATGAATTTAGGTTTAAGTATTCTTAAAATAATAAAAAAATATATGGTACTAAAAGGAGAAAATACATGCCTTGCATATCTAACAAAAGGGTTGGAAATAATATTATCTAAGGAATTTGAAAATTTTTTTTTATTAGGAACTATATTATAAACTTTATAATTAAACTCCTTAAGAGTTTTAGCAAAATTTATAAATGAAACTTTAACTCCACCTTCACTGTTATGATATGTAATATTAAGTATAGTATTCATAAATAAATTAGCCTTTTTAAAAGCATAGAGAGTATTTTATACAAAATAATTCTTTACTAGAAATAATTCCAGTTTTTTTATAATTTAGACTTAAACGTAATAAAGTAAATTTTGATGATTAAAGATGTATTATAAAATCTGAAATAACATCATTAATTTCATCAAATTTACTTAACCATGGAAAGTGTCCAGCATCTTCTAAAATAACTTTTTGAATATTTTCTCTATTAAAATCATTATAGTCATCAAATAATTTTATCGGTAACAATCTATCATCTTTGCTTCCAATTAAAATTGTAGGAAGTTCTTTAGGAGACCATTTATATTTATAACTTGGATGAAAAACTGTATCTCCCCATAACCTTGCTTGAGTATTATAAGAGTAAACTTCTAATAATTCTCTACCCTGTTGTTCTTCATGAGGTAAAAATAAGTAAGGTATGCTTGCATAAAATATATTTTCTACATTCTTATCTGTTGGGTTAATATAGAATTGCATATAAGTTTCGTTAATATTTGGTAATTTATATTCTATAGCAGTTTTACCTAAGGTCTCCATCCAGCTTTTATCAGGAGCGCTATTCATAATTATTAAGCCGGTTAACTTACTTTCTAATTCAGGTATAGTTAAAGTAAACATTCCACTAAAAGAATGGGTAACTAATACGCAAGGTCTTAAATCTTCTGCTATCTTTATAATACCTTTTTTCCATTCTTCATATTCAATTTTATTTGTATTACGATTACTGCCATCTCCTGGAAAATCAGCTATAAATAAATTACCAGGTATAGTTAATTTGCATGCGAAATCAGCTAGATATTCAGAGCCCATTCCCGGACCACCTGGTAAGAAAACTATATTTAAATTATTTTCTGAATCTTCTTTTATTTGGGCGATTCTATATTGTTCAATAAATCTAATCATAATTTACCCTCTTTAGTAATATAAATATATCACTTTAAAAACACTTTCCAAAAATCAATGCCTTTTTGAAAAGCGAATTTTGAAGTTTGATTTAATAAAATTATAATTCCAGTTTCTTCAGAAGGGATGAATCCTACGAATGATACAATACCGTTAATGTAACCACTATGAAAGATTAAATCTTTATTTGGGTATGGTTTGGCTTTTAAAATTCTCCATCCAAGTCCATAATATGAGTCAATTTCTGTTAATGGAATGGGCCAAGTAAGTGGAAATTTTTTTAAATCATCATTAATAATATAGGGGGTGAAAAGCTTATTTAAAGTTTCTTGACTAATTAAGTCTGGTCTATAGCCTGATTGTAATTTTAAAAGCTCAATCATGTTATCTATTGAAGCAAAAACGCCTGCAGACGCTGGAGCAGCTTTTGGATAATAAGGAGGGAAGGGTAAAGCTTTTATTATATTTTTTTTCTCAATATGAGGATAAGCAATATTAGAATCTGGTTTTATTGGTAATACTTGTAATTCCTTTAAATTTAACACTGAAGATAATTGACTAATGGCATTAGCTAAATTGGTATTATTAATATTTAATATTTCTTCGGCAGTGCTAAAAAGTATATTGCTATAAAAGTAACAATTATTTGGCTTGCATGCAGGTTTTTGTTGAATAATTTTTTTTAGAATTTGTCCTCTTTCCATTCCATCTTCAATTTGCCGATTACCGGTCAATAAATAACCTGTAGTGTGATTTAATATATTTTTTAAATTTACTTTATGATGAAGGAAAGATAGCAAGTAGTTTTTTTCAATATCTATTTCATTTCTATCATCTAATAATGCTATTGCAGTTGCAGCTACTGTTTTGGAAACAGAAGCTAAAGGGAATAATGTTTTAGAAGTAATTAAAGTTTCTCTTTCGTGACAATAACCAAAGGTATTTTTATATATAACATTTCCTTTGTATAAAATAGCAATAGCCCCACCTTGCAATCCTTTTTGATCGTTTTCAAGAGTTTTAATAAAATTTTCTAGATGGGGTAGATTTCTTAAATTATTATCAGCAAATCCAGGAAGGCTTATAAAAAATATTTTAATTAATATTATTAGTTTAATAGAAAAAAATTTCATATATTCTCATATTCCTTTTAAACGTTAATAAAAAACTTTAATGAAAGTTAGTTCAAGGTGTAGAGAAAATCAATAATTTATAAATATAAGGAATAATAAAATGGATCCCCATATTTGTGAATTTTAAACTTTCAAATTACTTCCAGAAATAAATTTATTATTCTACCAGAATAGGTTATTTTTCATTACGGATCTTAAAATTAAAATATGTATTTGGGTAAGGCTCATTGATTAAGGTGAAATGCCAAAATTCAGCATTATATGGTTTAAAACCATTGGCAAGCATTATCCTACGTAGTAATTGCCTGTTATTATTCTGTTTAGCGGTTAGACCTTTATAATCTATAGCGCTGTAGTCTCCAAAATACATAGGCCCAAAATCAAGCGGTTGATTAGTATTAGTATCAATAATCAACAGATCAAAGGTACTACCTCTACTATGAGAAGATTTATTAGCTGCTGCTAATTTACCTAAGATCTCGCTTTTATCAATAGTAGGGTAATATTTTGCTTTAGTTTCTTGATCATCAAGATTATTAACCCACCTCTTAATGTGCTCAACTGCTATTACTGGTCTATACGCGTCCCTAATTTGTAAAGAATAATGAGGATATGCTTTTTTCAATATTTTTTGTGCTTTCATTATCGCCTGAGCAGCTTGAATAGTGCAGATTGTTTGATTGCCTTCATAACCATCTAGGGGTGCACCAACGGGATTATCATTGGTTGCAAACTCTATATATTGATCTATTGAAGGATCCAATTGATGTAAGTAAACAAAGTTTTTAGGTAAGTTATTAGCTAAAACTATATTCGTTAATATTAATAATATACTCAAACACTTTATTAGATATTTCATATAACTCATTGTTTATAAAATTAATATATATTTCCGATTTCTTGAGGAATTTTTCAAATATAATGCTGAATTTGGTAATTTGTAAAGAGTGGCTCCCCATAATGTACGAATTACGAACTCATAGGCTGGAAGAAGTGATAGGTTTTGGTGGATATTATATGCAAGTACTGAAGAATAATTTTCAATATTAATTGTTATTGAGTATTTTTATGGTAAATTATAAAGAAAATAAATCTAGTTCTAAAATTGAATAAAATATGTTATTAAATACAAATACTAATAAATATAATAAAGATGTAATGAATAATTTTAAGTTTATAGATTTATTTGCGGGCATCGGTGGTTTCAGAAAAGCCTTTGAAAATAATAATTTTAATTGTGTTTTTTCATCAGAAATCGATAAAGCATGCCAAGAGGTTTATTACAACAATTATCAAGAAAAGCCTTTTGGCGATATTCAGTTAATAAATCCACTGGACATACCTGACCATGATGTATTAACAGCGGGTTTTCCATGTCAGCCATTTAGTATATGTGGAAGAAGAAAAGGATTCGAAGATACTAGAGGTACTCTATTTTTTAGTATTTGTAAAATATTAGAAGCAAAAAAACCTAAGGTGGCATTACTGGAAAATGTAAAACATTTATTACATCATGACAAAGGCAATACTTTAAAGGTCATATTGAACTCTTTGGAGTATTTAGGTTATCATGTAAGCTTTAAAATTTTAAATGCTATAAATTTTGGGGTCGCTCAAAATAGGGAGAGATTAATTATAATTGCAACTAAGGATAAAAAATTTCTTTTTGAGAGTATAAATTATTCTTATGAATTCAAGCCTATTAAGTTTTTTCTTGATAAATCTCATACAGATTTCGAATTTCTTGATAAGTCGGATTATACCTTAATTAATAGTCCGAAAATTCAATCCTCAGGATTATTTTTTGTAGGATATAGAAATAAAGGAATATGGAAAACAGGTATAAGACCTAATACTGAACATTTATCACGAGTACATAGACAACCTAACAGAATATATTCTGACCTTGGCGTACACCCAACACTTCCATCTCAAGAAACCTCTGGCAGATTTTTTATATATTTATCAGATGAAGATAAAGTGAGGAAGCTAACAATTAATGAGTGTTATAGAATTATGGGTTTTCCAGAAAATTTTCAAAAACATTCGTCTAAATCAGAATCTTATAAACAAATTGGAAATTCCGTTTGTATCCCTATGGTTGAAAGAATAGCTGAAAACATATTAAAATATCATCTTTTAAATAACGATTATGAATCACAAACTAAAATTAATAGAATTATATCAAATACGCAAAAACTTGAGTGTGCATGAAATACCCATAGATATCATTAAAGATATTGAGTTAATAGCTGAAAACTGCTATCACCAAAAAGGAGTTTTTACAGTAATAATTACACTTGGAATTCACAAAATATTAAATCCAAATCAGGATATAAGGCTGCATCAATCAAGTATGGTAGGCGGTTTTTCAGGAAGAAGTATTGATACAAAGTATATTACTCCAACTTTAAAAGAATTAGATTTACCATCTATGGCAGAAAGCGGATGGTTAACACGTTCTCTTGAACAACCTTATCCTTATAATAAAAATTATAATGGCAAAATTAAAGATGTTAAAGTAAAACAATCCTTTTTAAATATTATAGATTACATACAAAATAATGCTATACAATCATCAGAAGTTGTTAAATTACTATTGGATTTAGTAAGCAAAAAAGCAATTGAAAACAAGATTTTAATTAAGCCCGTGAATAACGTGGAAAAACTTACTATAAATAATATTCTCACTTTTTTAGAAAATCATTTTAATTATGATTATAAAACTACTGGCGCATCCAAGCTACCCGTACTTGCATTTTATGCTATTTTTCAAATCATAATTAAAGAAGTTGGAAGGTATAATTCTTGTTATTTAGGTAAGTTGAGTAGTCATACAGCTTCAGATTTAACATCTAAAAGTTCAGGTGATATAGAAATATTTGATAATCAACATAACTTAATTGAAGCTATTGAAATTAAACATAATAGGTTAATAGATTTATCTGTTGTTAGAATAGCCATAGAGAAAATATACAAATTCAATCCCAAAAGATATTGTATTTTTTCTTTTCTGAGTGTTAATAAGAATGAAAATGAACTCATTCAAAAAGAAATTAAATTCGTACAACAAAATCATGGCTGCCAAATAATAGTTAACGGCATTATTCCAACCATTAATTATTATTTAAGGTTAATATCGTCGCTATCAGAATTCATAGAAAATTATAGATTCCTAGTGGAAAGTGATATTGAACTAAAAAAAATACATAAAGAAAAACTTAATGAGTTATTTGGTACTTTATAAAAAAAGTAAAATATTAAAATCGTAATGAACCATAACCAACCAGTCTATTTCTCAGACTATTTTAATATTGATAAGTTAAAACTTAAACAATTAGGTGTTTTTGACCCTATATTGAATTTTGATACCAAAGTTTTTGTTGAACCTCTTTTACTAAAAGAAAGCTCAAATAAAATAATTAAAGAGTCATATAAAAACTATACAAAGTTCTTTGCTGACTTACTTACATTATTACAAACATCAACAAGCACAGGTGATAAATGTTGGCGAGCCGCCAAAAAAATGGTCGATTTTCCAGAATATCCGTTTACGTGCATCGGTTATAGCTCTGGCAATACTGATGGTAGGGGTTCAGGAATTGAATTTAACGACAAAATATTACATAGTGCAATCGAGATCATAGATAAGGCCAACGGAAACCCAGAGATTTTCTTATTATTACCTTTGCTCGAAGAGGGCATAGCGGGTGATAGAATAAGCGATATGGTTCAGAATATTATTGATGACGATATTTGTAAATATACACAAGATATAATGAATAAACTTGGTTTAGAGGGTAATTGCCGACATTCTACAAGAAATCACAACACCTATAAACTTCTCCTTAACCCCTTCTCTAAAAAACCTATAAAACTAATTCCTTATGATATTTTATTAAATCTTCCTGTCGCTGATAATATCGACTCTTTGATTGAGGAAATGACCTCACATAATACAAGGCTAAGAGACTTAGTTAATAGGGATATTGGTTGTATTTGGTTAGATACCACAAAAGCACAAAGAAAAGCTATTTTATTAAAGGAGATAAAGAATAATAGAGAATTTTTTATTGAAACTTTAAAAGCTCTTAAAGAATATAAATTTGAACATTATGACCTTGAAACAGACTATGAGGGGTTATATAAATGGTTAGAAGATAGTCAGGATTTTATCAATTTTGAATTAGCAAAAGAAATCAAAAATTGTCCTGATAATTTGAATTCTTTAGATTTTGCCATTACAGCAATTATTAAGCATTTCAAAGATACTATCGAAAATAAAGAAGTTTGGCGTACCTTTTGGACAAAGTGCAATTTAGAATATAAGCATGTTAGGGTTTATTACTCTCAGATGTTATTTTTTACAGTTTGTAATTCATGGTTAACTTCCCAGGATAGCAATATTAATATAAATCTTATACATTCGACTAAAAATATTGATCTTGAGTTTAGCGTTTCTGATAAACATCGATTAATTGTACACATAAAACATGCAAATAACCCCACCTTAAAAACATCTTATGAAAAGATATTAGAAACTTTCAGAGGTTCAGATAATGAGAAGCATATTTATCTGATAATGAACTTTAAAGAAGAACCCGCAAACCAATTAAAAGAAGTTAAGATCATTGAAAACCCTATATGTAAAATATTTGAGGTTAATGTGACCAATAGAAATAACACAAAAGAAAACGATTTATGTGCATTCCCAGACTTTGACTGGGGCTTTCCTGAATTTGAGGATATAAATTTTACAGATGACCGTTATATAAAAGAAAAGCGTAAAGGTGGGGAAAACTCATATCAAGCATATAAACCCCTCCGAGATAAGGTAACAGAGCTTTGCACAAAAGAACTTGGCAAAAAGAATTATGACTCGGCTAATCTATTATGTAATAAAGTAGCAAATATTATAGAGAAAAAATATCCTCATTTATTAAATTCATTTCAACCTTATCAAAACCATGAATTTGATGGTAATGATTGGAAAAGACCCACATTTTACAGCTGGTGTAATAATTTATATAAAGCTCATTATTCAGCAAAAGAAAATGAGACTGCTTAATGTATAACCACTAGTGGCTATACATTATCACTAGTGAACGGTTATCTATACATTTCATATTACAATAAAATTAGCGCATAACTTAACAATTATGGGCTATGTCAAATTTATCAGACTCAATTAAGGATTTATATCAGGATATTACAGAGGCCGAAGCAGTGAAAGCAGCTGATGACCTAGTAATATTCTTTAAGATTCTTAATGGAATTGAGAAAAGACTGGCTCATCAAGAAAGTAATGAGCTTAAAAATGATAATATCGGAAGTGCAAATTGAGCTTATCAAACCAAAAAACGGTTTAATAGGTTTTGCGAGCTTTGTAATAGACCAGAGTTTTTACGTTTCTAGCGTTGCAATTCATACAAAATTAAATGGTGATGGTTACCGTCTTACATATCCCAGCAAGGGAACTTTTACCATATGTCACCCTATAAATAGAAAATTTAGCCTGGCAATTGAGATGGCTATTTTTAGTAAATTGAAAGATGTAATGAAGAAGGTAAGAGAAAATGCCGAAAACACCTTCTGAGAAAAAAATACCAATAAGAAAATTTGATCCTAGACGTATCCGTAAAGGTTTTGTTTATTCAGCAAAAGATTTGGCAGAGATATATGGAGTTAATGACTCTATTATTTATAGATGGGTAAGAGAAGAAGGGTTAATCACTATTGATGATAAATCACCCGTTTTATTTCACCATGAAATTTTACGGCAATTTTTAAAACACAAAGAACAATCAAGAAGAATGCCTAGTGGTAATATAGGTGATTTTCCATGTTTAAAATGTTATCAAAAACGAAGGGCATATAAGGATGAAATTACCCTTAAAAAGGTGAATAAAAAATTATGGAAAATACAAGGTATATGTTCTTTATGTGGTTGCAAAATGAATATGAATACACAAGCTAACGAGTTACTTTTAATCAAAACATTTGGTTATAGTTTGGTTGAGACGCTACCTAAATTTAGTTTAATAGGTAATAAAACATCCAACGCTACAACCACTTCTAAAAGAGGGGTATTAAATAACAAGTTTACGCCTCAAGGAAAAATAATTTTTCATCCAAACAATGAACGAATAAAACATGATTATTTTGATAAGGTGATTCATAGATTTGGTAAGAATGAAAAGACACGTGACCTGATTATATCTGCTTTATTAGTTTTTGAGGAGTTTAACGAATGTAAGGATTTTAAGCTATTCTCATATCAGGAAGCAAAGGAATTTAAAAAATATTTATTAACTCGATATAGCCACAGCATACAAATGGCTCATAGAGTAATCACTTATGTAAAGGAATTCTTTTTATGGCTGAAAGAGCAAAACGGTTATAAAAAGTTATATTATGATGATATTAAAGCATTGCAATTATCATTAAAAGACCAAGAAAAAGCTAAGAGAACTAAACCAAAAGATTACCTAGAGGCTGAAAAATGGCAGGATTTAATTTTGAGTCTTGATCCGCATACTGAGGTTGATGTTAGAGGCAGAGCAATGCTTGCATGTCTTCTACTTACTGGAATAAGAGTTGAAGCATTAATCTCATTAAGAATTGGGGACGTAAACTTTGCAAGAGGTTATATTTTCCAAGATTCAACCCATGTAAAAACAAAATTTTCATCTTCAAATAAAACCAATTTATTGCAATTTAAACCGAGAATAAAACAAATACTTGTTGAATGGGTTGAATTATTACGTTCAGAATATGGTTTTAGTAATGATGACCCTTTATTTCCTAGAATAAGCGTATCAATAAACGATGGTTTGCAGTTTCAGAGAAGTGGTTTTGTTAAAGAATTTTTGGTCAGTACCTCTATAGTGAATCAGGAACTTAGCAAGCAATTAGAAAAAGCTAATATCGGTCATTATACGGCACATACTATAAGAAATTCTTTAATAGCTTTATTTATGGAATTTGATCTTACTGCCGAACAGTTAAAAGCTGTAAGCCAGAATATATCACATAAAAGTCTGGATACGACTTTGAATAGTTATTATACAGTACATGAACATAGAAAAGACAAGATAATAGAAGAGCTTGATATTGAACGTTTGACAAAGTTGCAGAAATTGAAGAATAATCCGAAATATCATTTTATACTCTCTCAAATCACAGATGAAGAAGCTATAGACAAGGTTTTTGAAGCTTTAATTAATAATAAGGATGTAAAGTCATGAAAGCGGTAATATTTGCAAGGGTATCATCAAAAGATCAAGAAGAAGGTCATTCACTGGACGCCCAGATTCAAAGTTGTTTTGAATATGCTATAAAGAAAAACCTTAAGGTTACAGAACAATTTAGAGTTGTTGAAAGTTCAACCGCAACTGGAAGACCTGAATTTGCTAAAATGGTCAGTTTTGTTAAAGGAAAAAAGTACAAAATAGCGGTACTATGTTACTGCGTAGACAGATTGCAAAGAGATTTTGATGAGCAATATTTGGAATTACAAAAGCTTATTAAGCAGGATAAAATCGAGATTCACTATGTTAAAAGTGAGTTTATTGAGCATAGAGATATGGATAGTTCTGAGAAATTCAGGAAGAACCTTGATGTGTTGCTAGCTAATGATTACCGTAATAAAATTTCTGATAATGTTAAAAGAAGTAATAGGAAAAAGCTTGAAGAAGGCACTATTCTTGGTGACTCTCCTCTAGGTTACATAAATAGCAAAAGGGTAGATAAGAAAAAAGAGAAAGTTGAGGTTTATATTGATCCTATACGTGGCAGTTTAGTAAAAAAGATGTTTGAATTATATGCTACAGGTATGTACTCAATGAGTGAGTTATGCGATCTAATAACAAAAGAAGGTTTAAGAAGTAAAAAGGGGCATAAAATATCTAAAACTCAGGTTGAGCTTATACTAAAAAATCCATTTTATTATGGATATATGAAATATAATGGTATTTTGTATAAGCATATTCATCCTATTTTGATATCAAAAGAATTATTCGACGAATGCGAGCAGGTTAGAACTGGGCGGAGAAAAAATAGATCTAAACGTACCGAAAAGTCATTCATATTAAAAGGACTTTTAAAATGCCAACATTGTGGTTGTAGCTATAGTCCGGAAATTAAAAAAGATAAATATGTTTATATGCGTCCAACCAAGAGCAAAGGAGATTGTTCTTATTGCTACCATTTAAATGAAAATAAAATACTTTCCCAAATTGAAGAGGTGTTAAAAGGTATGAAAATACCTGAAAATATTTTAGCTAATTTAAATGAAGAATTAAAGAATAGCTCGGATAAAGAACATAATCATCAAATTCAGGAAAGCCAAAAGCTGCAAAATCAATACCAGACAATCCAAAATAGAGTTAAAAGAGTTAGAGAATTATATTTAGATGCTGAAATATCAAAAGAAGAATATGATGATATGATGACCGAACTTCAAGCAGAAAGACATAATGTAGAAGTCAGGTTACAAAGATTATCGCATGCAGATGATAATTTTAATAAATCAATCGCTACAATTTTTGCTTTAGCATCAAAAGCTCATAATTTATTCAAAAGTTCGGAACTAGAGGAAAAAAGGAGAATTATCAATATTTTATTTCCGAACTTACAAATGGACTCTGAAAAGCTAGTCTTTACGCTGAGAAAGCCATTCGATATGTTCATAAATGCGAAGGATCGTCAAGAGTGGCTCCCCGGGAGGGATTCGAACCCCCGACCAAGCGGTTAACAGCCGCTTGCTCTACCACTGAGCTACCGAGGAACACGGAAGTTATGTATAACAAAAAAAAATAATCTTGCCTAGTGTTTTTTTCATTTAATTACAAAATTTTTATATATTCCTAAAAAGGCTGGGAATATTAAGGTTTTGATTTTTAAAATTATATATGTTAAGCCTGAAAATAAAAAATATAGGTCCTATATGAGAACTCTTGTTGTTAAATATTTACCTTCGGGTAAGGCTTCAAATACTAAAATATTGTTAGATTATTTTAAAAATAACATTAAAGGTGACATTCAAGAACTTGATTTATTAAGTGAAAGGCCGCCTATTTTTACGCCTGAATCGTTAGAAGCTTACGATTTAAGAGATTATTTAGGTGAAAAACTTGATTCAAATCTTGAAAATAAAATAAAGCCATTTGATGAAATCATTAATAAATTTGTAAATAATGATATAGTAGTTATCGCCTGTCCTTTTTACAATTTCTCTTATCCGGGTGAAATGAAAAATTTTTTCGATGCTATTTTATTATTAGGTCAAACTTTTACTCAGCATGTGGAAAATGGTATTACAAAATATAAAGGTTTAATGGAAGGTAAGAAAATTCTTACCATTTATACTGCGGCTGGGAATGTAAAGGAAGGTTCTCCACATTATCATTTGAATTTTTTAGAGCCTTTAGGTAAAACTATGTATGAACTTATGGGATTTTCTGAAATGAAATTTGTAACCGCTGCAGTAAGAATAAGATTTATGAGTCCTGAAGGTAAAAATGAAGAATTAACAAAAAAAAGTATAGCAAGTGCTTGCGAGGAACTTAAAGAAATAGCTATGAAATGGTATGCGTAATTAATTGCTTAAATCTAAATTTATATTTTCAAATGTTCTAGTTGTAAAAGTTCTAAAATTTGCTGGAATTTTTTCTTCATTTAGTGGTTCAGGTGAAATTTTATTTATATAATGTGATGATACATTATTAGCTAACTGTTTTAATTGGCATAATAATCTTACTACTTCCTCAAAATTACTGTCTTCCATTTCCATTGGAATGTCATTATTAGGATTTAAATTCTCTTTTTGCTGTTCATATAATGAATTTGTAAAATAAGTTTTTTTCTCTTGAAAATGGGATTGATTTAAAGACTTTTTATTAACGCAGCTATTTTTAATTGTATTGTAATAGGGAGTACGAACTCCGTCTCTAAATATATTTTCAATTTTCTCAATCACTGAATTAATATTATGAGCTTTGGCTAAATTGTAAGTTTCTTTGATAGCTTCTATAGTTATAGGCCAAAATTTATTTCCGTGGCATATATCTTCATGCACAATGTGAGAGAAAGCGGCTCGTTTTCCTGCACGACTTTTTAAAAGATATTCATATATAGGTAAAAATTTATCAGCAGTATTCTTAATATTTTCTTTTTGTAATTTTAAAAGTTCTTTTAAAAGAATTTTATAAGACTCAAAATAACCAAAATGGATAAAAAAATGTAAAGGATTATATGGCAGGTTCATAATCGTGAGATTATTTCCTACATCTTTTAAAAAATCTTCATTTGCTGAAAAATAAGAATCTTTTAAAGTAAATTGTATATTAGGAGTATATTTAATTATATCTTTTCCAATCTCTAAACTTATCTTTAAATTAATATATTCTTCTTGAAACATCCCCATAAGCACTTACCTTACAATTAGGTTTACATATTTAGGTAAATATAAATATATTGAAAAGTCAATCTTTTATCCCATGAGGGGTTTTAAACCAATAATGAGGTTTAAAAAGAAATTCAAAAAATGCTTTGAATGAGGCAATTGAATGTAAAATGAAGTAAAATGGATATAGAAATATGGTAAATAAATTATCTGACCATTTTTTTTGAAGTGATACTATTACACTAAATAAAATACTATTAAAAACATATAGACTAATATTAAAAATAAGCAATGTTTTAGCTACATCAGTTAATTCTTGAACATAGAAAAAATTTAAACCTATCCATGAGAGACTAATAATTGGGCTAATCAAAAATGAACTTGATTGAAGGCCGATAAAGAATTGAAACCCGATAAATTTTTTTAAACCTAATTTTTTTATAGCTTGTATAGGTTTACGTGAATGAACAAAATAAGTTTGATAAAAGCCTTTAATCCAACGTGATCTTTGCCCTAACCAATTTTCTATTTTAAAAGTTCCTTCTTCGTATGTAAAAGAATCAAATAGCTGAGTTTCGTAATTATACTTACTTAATCTTATACCTAAATCAGCATCTTCTGTTACGTTGTAAGGATCCCATGCACCTGAAGCTTTTAAATTATCAAGTCTAAAATGATTACTATTTCCGCCAAGCGGAATTGGCATTTTAAGTAAACTAAGCCCTACTAAAACGTATTCAAACCAAATAGCATATTCTAATGCAAATAATTTAGTTAAAAGATTATATTTACGATTTCTAAAATTAAGCTTAGCTTGCACACATGCTAGATTAGAAGTATTATTTTTAAACAAAACAACGGCTTGTTTTAATTGTAAACTTTCAGGTTCATCTTCTGCATCATAAATGGTTACCAACTTACCTTTAGCAAATAATAATGCTAAATTAAGAGCCTTAGGTTTAGTTTTAGGTCCATAAGGAGGGATTATTATAAGGTGATGAGGAAAGCAAAGCTTTTCTTTGGCTGAAAGTATAGTCTCATTATCGCAAGATTCTAATATTACTTTAATATCTAACTTTTCTTGAGGATAATCTAATTTAAACAGAGTTTCATTAATCCTTTCAATCATATTAGCTTCTTTATAAAGCGGAATTAAAATTGTATAAATTGGTAATTCATTCTCTTCAATTAAATGAGGTTCAATTCTCTTCTTTAAAAAAATATTATGCCAAAAACCTAGCAAAAAAAGTATTACTTTAAAACTGAGCTCAGCAAGATAAAGAATATTAAGGGAAATAAATAAATATGTAATGGTGAAAGCATGGTTTAAAAAAATTAAACATACAATGATACAAACTGATAATAATAAAAAAAACTTTTGAGAAAAAAGTAAATTTATTTTAGATGAATTGAACTTATCTAAATTATATGTACTAAGGTGGTCAAAGTTTTTTATTACATATTTATCAAGAATTTTTTGACACAAGACTTGATAAGGGAGTTTAATAAATTTATTACTACACTTATTACTATTTAAAATTCTATTTATTTCCTTTAAATTACTACTATCAGTTATAAAGGTTTTAATACTTGCCTTATCTTCTTCATATTCAAATAAAACAAGTAATTCAGTGGCTTTTTGTAATGATAAATTTTTAATCTCAGTCAACAACATAAGTAAAATAATTATTTAATCAATTTACCTTATAAAGCTTTTTTTAATAATGGCAATATCAAGTTTAAATTCATTTTATTAAGAGAAGTATTAAAATTGACACGGTAATTTAAAAGAGATATTGGTTAGTCTTCTTAAGGAAGGATATGTATGTTGGCATTAATAATTATACCTATTTTAACTCTTACAGGCTTTACATCTTTATTTGCAAAGCTAACTAAATCTAAAATTTCGTTAGCATTCCCAAGTGTAACCGCCTTTTTCTTAATAGTTCTATATTTTTCTACAATGTTAGGGATATTAAAATATTCTACCTATCTAACATATATATTAGGCATTAGTTGCTTGATTATTTATTTGTTAAAAGAAAAAAACATTAAAAAAATATTTAAGGAAAATATAAAAGAAATAGGAATATTTTCTTTGTTATGTACCGCATTTGCTTTTTATGTAAAAAATGGTTACTTTCATGCATGGGATGATTTTAGTCATTGGGGCATATTTACCAAAGAATTACTTTTAAATCATATTTTTGAATCTCAATCAACCTTAACTTCAATTATTCCTACTCACGCTCATTATCCAAGAGGAGCATCGGTTTACCATTATTTTATGTTATTACCATCCGGATATTCGGAAGGAGGAGCACTATTTGCACACCTATTATTACATTTAGCTTTTTTAATGCCATTATTTAAAAATATCAGAGTATGGCAAAGTCTTACCTTAGTATTTTCTATTCTTATGATCGTTACATTATATACTACAGGAATTAGGTCTATTTATAATGATAGTACAATTGGTATCATTTTTGGTTCGATATTTAGTGTTTACATTCTTGAAGATAATAAAACACATGCTTTATATCTTATTTTACCTATTTTAATGTTATTGCCTCTTTTTAGAGAAATAGGATTCTACCTAGCAATTTTTGCTTCTATCATTCTAATAATCAACCATTCAATTTATAATAAATTTCCAATTAATTTAACAAGATTATTAGTTTATGTTAGTTTATTAACATTACCTATAATTTGTAATTTAGTATGGGTAAAATACTTTAAAGTCACACATAATTTCTTTGGTAGAATAGAACATTCACTTGCTAATTTATTGCATATTATTGACACTTTTAACGATCAGCATAAATTATTTATCACTAATTACATTAAGCATTTTTGTAAATTTTTAATTAAAGAGGGAAGTTTAGTAATTTATACTCTTTTAGGAATAAGTTTTTATGGTGTAAATAAATTCAATAATAAAATTTTTAAAGAGTATCGATTTCAGCTTATTTCTCTTTTAATTTGTTTTATATTATTTGCGCTATGGAGATTATATTTATATTTCTTCACTTTTACTGCTGAGGAAGCAATTAAAGGCGCTTCATTGTTAAGATATTTAGGATGCTATACTTTAGTATTCGCTATTATTGCTTGTACATACATTAAAAAAACTCTTTTTAATAACAATTTAAAAAATTTAGAAGTAGCATTTTTTTTAGGTTTACTTATTTTATCAAGCATTACTCTTGTGCGTAACATACAAAGAATTCCAAATAGTTTAACTGCTCAAGAAAAGTTTTTTGATATACAAGTTGAAAGAGTTAGTGCTTATATAAAAGATGGGATAGAAGTTAAATTCAATTTTAATAATAAACCAGCGGCTCTCAACTGTTTCATATTAAACTATAAATTTGCCCCTTATTTGAAAAATTTTATTTTAAAGGAATGTTTAAAATCACCTGTAAACTATAATATTAAGAATAAAATTTTGATTGAAAATAACGAAGGTATTTTTAAAGATGAAGTAACAAATAAATGCAGAGTATTGTACAGTCCGTTTATAAATAATTTGGAAATTACATGTCCTTAATTGACTAATGAATATATTGTCATAATGCCTAAAAAGAATAGAATAAATTAAGCAATAATTTGCTAGTTTATTCTTGAAGTAATATCGTCTATAAGTGACTCCACTACTGCTTCCGAATCTTTTAAACTTAATCTATCACGAACTATTGACTTAACAGCTAAAATGGCAATTTCTACAGCTTGTTTTCTAACTTCATCTAAAATTGCTGTTTCATATTGAGTAATTCTTTGCATAGCAGCTTCGCTTCTTTGTTTGATACTATCGCTTAGTTGCGCTTCAGCTTCTACAAACATATGTTTAATTTGTTCTTCTGTTTTTGACATCAACTCATTAATTTCATTTTTTAGGTTTTCTTGCTTAAGGGTATATTCATTTAATAAGCTTTCTGCTTCTTTTGCTAAGGATTCTGCTGCTCTAATATTTTCTTTAATAGTTTTAATTCTATCATTAATAGATTGATTGATAAACTTTTTTAGAGGTCTATATGCAATAGCGCAAAAAAGAATAACAGAAAAACCTACCCAAAAAGTTTCATCAAATCTTATCATTTAATAATCCTTGTATTTAATGTTAATTAGTTTTTATTTGCTTGTATTTTTTCAATTACATTTAAAATTTCGTCGTTAGTAATTGTAACTTTAGTAAACGATTTTATTAAATGGTCGGCAATATCTTTAGTAATATCTTTAATCTTATTAGGAGAATCTTTTAGGAATTGTTTTCCTTTTTCCTCAACTTCGTGCGTTTTATTTGCTAAATCTTTTTCAATTTTGAAAATTTCTTCGGAATATTTTTGATTTATTTCTGCTTGAGCTTTCTCAATTCTATTATAAGCTAATTTTTTAGCATGAGCAAGTTCCCCTTTAATATCATCTTCAAGGTTCTTTGCATCAGTTTTCATGTGTTCAGCCTTATTGAGTAAATCAGAAATTTTATTACTTCTTTTTTTTGCTACATTAGATATCTTTGGTAAAAAGGTACGCCACATCATTAAATATAATAACCCAAAGGTTATTAATAACCAAAACACTTGAGAGAAATAAGTTGCTATATTTAATTGTGGCATATTTTACCTAAGAGCTACTTTTTATGAAAAGATCAAAATTAATGCTATTACAAGCGCAAATATACCCATAGCTTCTACCATCGCGGCTCCAAGTAATGCGCGTCCAGACATTTTTCCTTCTGCTGATGGATTACGAGCAATACCATTAAGAAGTGCAGAGAAAATATTACCTACACCTAATGCAGCACCTACCATTCCAAAAGCCATTAATCCTACTGCTATATATTTCATTGATTGAGCGTCCATAATTTAACACCTACCTTAATTAAGTTAAAATTTAATGCAAATGTATTGCACTATTTAGATACACACAAGTGAGTATCGTAAAAATATATGCCTGGAGTATAGCCACGAAAATTTCAAAGCCTGATATTAATACCATAAATGGTATAGGTAACCAACCCCAGTATATTCCCATACCTAGTACGAATGATCCTAAAACTTTCATCAAAACGTGACCGGCCATCATATTTCCTGCAAGACGAATTGCTAGTGTAAATGGTCTTGCTAAAAAAGTAAAAAATTCAATTAAAATCATTAAAGGTGCTAACCACCATGGTGTACCTGAAGGGAGGAAAATACTAAAAAAATGAGTTCCATGAAGAATAAATCCACCAATAGTTACTGTTAAAAATATTATTGCTGCAAGTGTAAATGTTACAATAATATGACTAGTTGAAGTAAAGCCATAAGGTAGCATCCCTAATAAATTACACATTAAAACAAAAATAAAAACTGTGAACACTAAAGGAATAAATTTTTTACCTTCCTGTCCTATATTTTCATCAATAAGGTCAGTGATAAAATCGTAAATCATTTCAGTGAAAGATTGTAGTTTTCCAGGTACAACGCTTAATCTTTTTGTGGAAAAATAGAAAAATAAAATTGTAGTAATAGCTGCTAAACTCATAAAAAGTGCTGAATTTGTAAAGCTAATATCGTACCCAAATATTTCAAGTGGCACTATTTTCTGTATTGTAAACTGATGAAGTGGTCCGTGTCCTTTTGACATATCAATTTATTTTATTTTGTCTGTTTATAAATTCTTGCAAATCCAGAAATAACTCCAAATAATAAACAAATCAAGAAAAAAATGGGTTTAGTTTTCAACCATGAATCAATTAAGTAGCCAAAGCCGCTACCTACAATGGTTATAACAAAAAACTCAAGGGCTAAATCTTGAAGTTTAAAATCTTTCTTCGAACTTTCTTTAGTTATAAGTCCAGTTTTATATTTTAGATCTTTTATTTTTTTGTCTAATTCATTAAATTTATTGTTCACTGACTAAAAGTAGTTTATTTTTAAATATCTAGTAAAATATTATATCATATTATGCGTATTGAATACCAGCGTTATAAATTATTTACCCGAAGAAGTTTTATGTTAGGCATGGGTAAGCTTTCTCTTCTTAGCTTGCTTGGCTCTAGAATGTATTACTTACAAATTAGCGAATCGGAAAAATATAAAACTCTTTCAGATAGTAATCATATTAGACTTTTACCGGTCCCTCCAAAAAGAGGTTTAATTGTAGATAGAAATAATAATATTCTTGCTTTAAATAAAATAAATTACCGCGTTTTACTTACTAAAGAAAATAATGAGCATTTAGAGTTAACTATAAAAAAATTAGTTGAATTATTAGAGCTTCGTGGTGATGAAAAAGAAGATTTTGAGCAAAAAATTCTAAGTCAAAAGAAGCAATCAACTGTAATGTTATTTGATAATTTAACTTGGCGTGACTTAAGTGTTATTGAATTAAATATACCCGATTTACCGGGAGTATATGTTGAAGTAGGGCAAATTAGATATTACCCATATAACATTTCTTGCGCACACCTAATTGGATATGTTGGTACTGTTGGAAAAGATGAAATAAGAAATGAAGCAGTGATTTATCATCCAGATTACAAAATCGGTAAAAATGGCGTTGAAAAGTTTTTTGATGAAAGATTGCAAGGTGTTGCAGGATATAAACAAGTTGAAGTAGATGCATACGGTTATAATGTTAGAGAATTATCCTTTAATGAGTCAATTCCAGGTGAAGATATTCCATTAGGATTAAATATTAAAATACAAGATTTAATTTATAATAATATCCTTGAAGGAAAAGATGCAGCAGTTGTTGCTATGGATATACACACCGGTGAAATACTTGCTATGTGTTCTACTCCTTCATTTGATCCGAATAAATTTACGCAAGGAATATCAAAAGATTATTGGCAAAAACTTACTAACAATAAACATTTGCCATTAATAAATAAAACTATTTCACAGCAATATCCTCCTGGTTCTGTATTTAAAACTGTGGCAGCACTTGCAGCGGTTGAAAGTGGAATCGATCCAAATATGCGGGTTGAATGTAATGGTGGAATGTATGTAGGAAATCATAAATTTCATTGCTGGAAACATGAAGGGCATGGTGCATTAAATTTAGAGCAAGCAATTCAGCATTCGTGTAACATATATTTTTATAATATTGTTAAACGCATAGGTTTTGATAAAATTTCAGAAGTTGCAAAACAATTAGGTCTTGGGGACAGAATAAACATAGGATTAATAGGTGAAGTTGCAGGTATAATCCCAAATCGTGAATGGAAGAAAAAGAAACTAAAGCAAGAATGGCATTTAGGCGATAGTATTATTTGTGGAATAGGTCATGGTTATGTAAATGTTACACCTCTGCAATTAGCTGTGATGACAGCTCGTATTGCAAGTGGAAAAAAAGTGATCCCAAGGCTTACAGTTCCTAGTGAAGTTTATGAATTTGAAGATTTAAACTTTAACGAAAAATCATTAATAACTGTAAGGAATGGAATGGATATGGTAGTAAATCAGCCAGGTGGTACAGTTTATAGACATCGCTCTGAAGACCCTCGTTATAATTATGCGGCTAAAACAGGTACGGGCCAAGTTATTGGAATTAAACATGATAGTAAAGGTAAAGCTTTAAATGAAAATTTAAGTTGGGAAACAAGCCATCATGGAATTTGTATTGGATATGGACCTGTAATAAATCCTCGTTTTGCTTGTGCAACGGTTGTTGAACACGGTGGAAGTGGTGCAGGGTCAGCTGCTCCTGTGGTAAAAGAAGTTTTGCTTAAATTGCAACAGTTCAGTTAGTTAGATCATTAAATTTTAAAATGAAGTTCTTGTAATTTTTCTTATTACAATTTGACTTTTATAAAGTTAAAACATTAAAATATAATTACTAGGATTGATAATTATTAATATAAGGGTAATTAATATGTTAGGTAATTATAGATATATCGTCGAACCCGCTAGTTCAAATAGCGTGTTACAACCTTTAGATAGTTTAGATAAAATAATTAATAAATTACAAAATTATTTTAGTTCTTCAGATGTTGATTATAATGAATTCAAACAAGTTTTTGATTACTTTTTTGAGCATCTGTCATCAAACATTACTTCAGAAAATAAAAGCTTACTTTCAGATTTTGTAGTTAATAACTTTAATGCTATTTCAAATCCTAAGGGGTATTTTTTTTATTCACTTTGTAAGCATCATGAGGTTAATTTAGGTTTTAAAGAATCACTTATTGATAAACCAAAACAATATCATTTACTATTCCAGATTTTTTCATTTGCAGAAAATAGGTTAAGCGAAGAACAAATTAATCACATGACTAATTTACTTTTAAGTAATTATAAATCTATTGTTTATGGTGAAAATTATGCAAAATTCTTTTCTACTAATTTCGCTTTTTATGACTTAGCAAGTTTACTAAAAATTTTAGAACCTGGAAAAGTATTAAACTCAGTTATCAAATTTTTAGAAAATGAAATTGAAAGTAAGCTTGTGCATACAGTATTACCTGAAAAATATTTTATTATATTTACCCATTATAAATCAGGTAAATTATTTAATATAAGTGATTTACAGGATTGCGAGTATAAATTGGATGCTATTAATGAAAGGTTAAAATTAAAAAAAAATAAGTTGTCCGATTCTGCAATTCTTGATTTGCTTCCTGAGGATGTAGAAAAGTTACGTATTGGTCAAGGTTGTGATTATGATCTTTTTATTTATTTGCGTTTTAAACATGCTGTTATAAGTAATTCTTTGCATAAACAAGGTATACCTATCAATTTGGATTCATATTGGCAAAATAAATTACAAGATTTATATAATCTTGTAATGCTGGGTTATTCAACTGAGTTAGGTGAAGTACCTATTGATGTAAATTTATTACTAGGCTGCTATAAGGATTATAAAAATTCTAATACGACTGAAATATCCTTTCTCTGTAAAACTCCTATCCTTAATGCTAAACCTTTATTAGACGGTTATATTATGATTAATAAGGATAGTGAGAGTTTAGCGTTTTGTTGGTGGAATAGAATTAATAATGTAAATAATAATATTCTAGAAAGCTCCAGAGGAATGGAAGAAAATAATCGTCGTTTAACGCAAGATGATCTTACCCTTATTAATGCTGTACATGAAGTGATGGAGAAGAGCTTATGTCTAAAGTAGCTTTAACAATTGATGCTCTTGAAAGAAAAATATTTGAGCAACAATTTTATAATAGTAATGACACTCAAGATCTTAAAAGAGTCACAACAGATTTTTTTAAGTGTATTATTAGAAATGATTTAACTGATTACGAAAAACACTTAATAAAAGAATTTATTAAACGTAATAAAGCTAAATTATTTTTCTTCCATAATAATAATTTAAGCTTTTTAGGATTTGAAACTTTAAAACCTAACATATTTTATCATCAAAGTAATTATGCAGCTTTATTTAAAATGATAGAATTTTTAGATGAAAAAGACCGTAAAGAATTAGTAGAAGCAACTTTAAAATTTTATCCAAATACTTTTGATGCACATAGCCATAAATATTATTTTGAATTCAAGAATCTAAAAACTACTCATCTATTTTCTGATTTAATTAAATTGTTTCAAGTAAACCTATCGCCTGAAATGCTTAGCTTAATTTCCAATCAATTATATAATTTATATTCTGGGAAAACGCATAGAGAATGGCCTGTAAAGTTTTTTATATTAATCCAAAAATATAATTCTTCTTCTTCGAATAGTGAGGATCCAAGCCTTTATAAAAATTTAATTAAAGATTGGGAAGAATATGTGGAAGATTTATTAAAAAATGGCGAAAGTGTAAAGTCTCAATATTTATCAGGACAATCAGATAAAAGAACTTTAAATGAAATAATTGCAGATAGTAAAGATCTAATATTTTATTTACAGATGAAAACTGCTTTAAATAAAATTAAACAAGGTAAAATAGTTGATCAAAGTGATATTTGGGTCAAGAAATTCACTGAATTTGCAGAGCTTGTTAACACATTTGTGGCTAAAAATTCTGATAAAACATTTGAAGAAAATATAAACTTTGGTTCTAATTTTAATAGTTTATTTGGTTGCGTAGGCTCAACAAATTATGACCCTAATCCTATTTTATTAAATACTTTCTGTAGTAATGAAAATTATAGAAACTTTAGCTTAAATGAAGTTATAGAAACTTATTTTAATAATCCTCAAAATGTCGACATAAAAGAGGATTTAAATTCTACTCGCTCAAGTGTAGAAGGTGATAAAGAAGCTCAAGAAGTAAAACAAAGGTTTTAATTCATTTTTTATTTTAATTTAAGTTTATATTATTATACAATACCTTAACTAATAAAACTTAAATTAAGTCTTATAATAAATGAATTTAAAATCATTCGAATTAGTTTCAGATATTGCTAAAAAATTACCGCCTAAACCTGGCGTTTATCGAATGATAGATGCAAATAGTAAAATATTATATGTAGGTAAGGCGCGGAATTTAAAAAAAAGAGTAAGTAATTATGCAAGTCCTTTAAGGCTTAATAATCGACTTATTCGTATGGTTGAACAGATTGTAAATATTGAAGTTATTGTAACCGCTAGTGAAGCCGAAGCATTGCTTCTTGAAGCTAGTTTAATTAAAAGCCTTAAACCTAAATATAATATTTTACTTCGAGATGATAAATCATTTCCGTATATTTTTATTCGTACTGATCATGAATTTCCACAAGTAGTTAAATACCGAGGTCAAAAGAAAGAAGAGGGACTTTACTTTGGTCCTTTTGCATCAGCAAGAGATGTAAATAATGCCATTAATGAACTCCAGAAAATATTTTTACTAAGACCTTGTTCAGATAATTATTTTTCTGGAAGGAAAAGGCCATGTTTAGAATATCAAATTAAACGTTGCTCAGCGCCGTGTGTAAATTTTATTTCCAAGGATGAATATAATACTTCGGTAAAAGCAGCTCATGAGTTCTTAAAGGGTAATACAAAAGGTTTACTTGATGATTTAATTAAACAAATGGAAGAGGCAAGTAAAATTGAAGATTACGAAAAAGCAGCCTGGCTTCGCGACCGAATTAAAGCTTTAAATTATGTTCAATCACGTAATAGGCTTCAGTTAGCTGGTGAAAGTGATGTGGATGTAATTGCGCTTTACCGGGTTAATAAACAGGCTTGTATTCAAATTTTCTTTTTTCGTGGAGGGCAAAACTACGGAAATAAGGCGTTTTTTCCTAGTCATGCAGAAGACTGTAGTAACCCTGAAATTATGGGTGCTTTTATAGGGCAGTTTTATCAAGATAGAATATCGCCACCCTCAATTTGGCTTAATGAAGAATTAGAAGAAGCTGATGAACTTTCAAGTGTTTTATCGCAGCTTGCAAATCACAAGGTAAAAATAACTGTACCTAAACGCGGTGAGCCAGAAAAAATAGTTAAACTTGCTTATGAAAATGCTCAAAGTGCCCTCATGCAAAGAATTTCTCAAGAAGAAAAAAATGAGTCTTTATTTAGAGAAATAGAAAATAATTTCAATTTACCAAGAACAATTAAAAGAATTGAAGTGTACGATAATAGCCATATAAGTGGTACAAATGCTGTAGGTGCAATGATAGTTGCAGGAATTAATGGATTTATTAAAAACGAATATAAAAAATATAATATAAAAACAAATACTAGTACTACGGGTGGTGATGATTATCAAATGTTACGTGAAGTTTTAACCCGGAGAATAAGAAGATTGATAAATAATAATCCTGAATATACTGAAGAAATATGGCCAGATTTAATGCTTATTGATGGTGGTAAAGGGCAGGCGACAATTGTAGAAGAAGTAATGCAATCTTATAAGTTAAATATACCGTATGTATGTATAGCTAAAGGTAAAGATAGAAATGCAGGTAATGAAAGGTTTTTTAATAAAAGTTTAGATGGAATAAGCTTTGATAAATCATCTGATATGATGAAATTTTTACAAATTTTAAGAGATGAAGCTCATAGATTTGCTATAGGATCGCACCGTAAACGCCGATCAATGGCTATTGGTAAGTCTAAATTAGATGAGATACCTGGTATTGGACCTAAACGTAAAAAAGATTTACTTAATTATTTTGGTTCATACGATGCTTTAAAAAATTCAGGTCTTGAAGATATAGAAAAAGTACCTGGGATAAATAAAATTATAGCAAAACAAATACATGACTATTTACACCAATAAAATAAAAGGTTAGTAATAATATTCGTAGATAACAATTAACTAAAATTTATGATCATTAAATCGCTGCCTAATATTTTGACTTTATCAAGAATTGTAGTAATTCCTATTATTGTAGGATTGTTCTATTTAGATTTTAGAACCTTATGTGCAATTTTATTTTTATATGCTAGTGTAACTGACTTTTTAGATGGGTACTTTGCACGTGCATGGTCAATGCAAACCAATTTAGGAAGAGCGCTTGATCCTATAGCTGATAAACTATTAGTAGGAGCAGTTATCATAGCTTTACTTGATAACAGTCAAATCGATGTTTTTCCCTCGCTTGCAATTATTTGTAGAGAAATTTTAGTTTCAGGGCTTAGAGAGCTTTTAGCAGAACTTAGAATTAGTGTTCCTGTTAGTAATTTAGCTAAAATAAAAACAGCTGTACAAATGTCTGCATTATTTCTTTTAGTTCTTGGTCAAGAGGGTGGTGGGCATATTATTATACCAATATTAGGTAGAATAGCTATCTGGATTGCAGCTATTTTAACACTTATCACTGGTTATGCATATGTTAAATCTGGCGTAGAGCATTTAAAGGAATAATATAATAAATGACCTTTATTGTATTATTCTAGTAATCGAAGTTTCTCTAGGTGCTTCTCTAAATACTTTTGTGTTTATAGTATTATTTAATGAAAAAGAAGTTAGTTTATCTAAAAAATTGTTTGCCATATTTTTTAGAGCAGAAGAATTTTTAATAGCTGCACCTAGGCTAACAACACTAATAATACATAATAATGTAATAGCTATATTCGCTAAATAATTATCAATAAAATATTGTAAAGGATTAATGTGTTTTGCAAGTTTAATATGACCGTTGGTTGCTGCTAGCTGGTATAATGTATTACCTTGTTCATCTCTATAATTCTTAATATTAATTTTTGAAGATAAAGCTTCAAATGCAATAAAATTTCCTGCTTTGCATGCGGTTTCAATCAATTTACCAGCTTGGTTATTGTTTAAATATTTAAGAGAATCTTGTTTAATTGATATAATTTTATTACTTTGAATTAGATAATGTGCGATATAGAGAGCGCCAGGATTATTAGCTGCTTCAAATGCTATTTCAATTGCATGATAATCTTTAATATTAAAATCTTTAATTAAGCTAATAAAAGTTTGGAAATTACCATGTTTAATTGTATGTGCAATTAATAATACTCTAGTCTCACATCCTAAAGCATTTAATACCATGTCTCGTATAGGAAGCTCTATGCCATTTTCAATTAGATAATAGGCTATTTTTAAATAATGCTCATACTTACTATTTGGGTGATTAGCTAATTTAGAAGAAATACGATGACCAATTTTTTTTACTGTATTAGTAATTGTATTATCAAGTGTTTGAATTGTTAAATCAGGAAAAGGTAATTTTAATCCTTTAGGATCAGAACTTGCTATATGATATAAAACTAATTCCAATGGTGAAATAGAGCAATCTTCAGTATTTAAGTTAGCTCCTTTAGCTTCAATTAAATATTTCATTACATCAAAGCTTCCACGGTGAGCAGCTAGATGTAAAAGCGTAAAATTTAATTTTACGCTTGCTGTAATAAGCTTTTCAGGATTTAAAATGGATAAATTAGATTTAGCTACTTTATAAAGATGCTTAATCGAACCGCGAGGAGTGTTAATTACAATAAATTCAAAAAATTGTATATCCCCTTTTTCGTCAGTATCTGGATACCACTCAAATATAGCATTAACATCTTGTGAGAAATCTAAATTTTGTAAAGTGTTTAGATCATTTTTTGCTATAGCCTTTTTAATTGGATCGGATTCCCAATATTTAAAACTACTAAGCAAATTCTGGCCAGTTTTTATATATCGCGTCACGCGATCTATGCCGATATCAGGTAAATAGCTATCTAAACTCATTATATTACCATAATTTAAATTTGGATGATATTAACCAATTGTTAAGAATTTGTCAATGTGCAACCGGCTTATAGTCTTTAAGCATTAATTAAAAATCTAATTCGGCATATAATTCAGTAGGATGGAAACCGCTAATTTTTTCATTTAAAATGTTTTTAAAGCTTGGTCTAGATTTAATAAGCATATACCAATTTTTGACAGTTTTATGATACTGCCAATTAATCTCTCCTAAGTAATCAAGTAGCGAAATATGAGAGGCGAGGGCAAGATCAGCAATTGATAAGTCATTAGAAGCTATCCAATCTTGATTTTCTAATAAAAACTTAGCGTATTCTAAATGAAATTCTAAATTATTTTTAGCTACGCGAATTAGTTGTGAGTTTGGCGAATTTTGTTTTAAGTAAAAGCATATAATTTTTTCTTGGATTATTGGCAAAGTTACTTCTTCATAAAATTTAACGTTAAACCATTCAAGTAATCTTCTTATTTCAGCATTTTCTTTAATTTCTTCGCTAAATAAAAAATGAACTCCATATTTTTCTTTTAAATATTCGATTATTGCATAAAAACCTGAAATAATAACCGGTTCATTATTTTCTTTTTCGATTAGCACAGGTAAATCACCGCTAACGTTTATTTTTAAAAAAGTTTCTCTTTTTTTCCAAAATTCTTCATTGCGTAATTCATATTCGAGTTTATATTCTTCTAAAAGAATTCTAATTAAACGCGCTTTAGGGCAAATTGTATGGTAATATAATGTTCTCATATTTGTGTAAGTTTAATTAAATTATTTACTTATTATAATGTTTATGTAATTGATACTAAAGCAAAATTTATTATTTGGCAACGTGAGGTGAAAGTGAAAGGAATTATTTTAGCGGGAGGAAGTGCAACGAGGCTTCATCCTATTACAAAAGTAGTAAATAAACATTTATTACCCATATATAATAAGCCAATGATATATTACCCCTTAGCAAGTTTAATGCTCGCAGGTATTAGAGAAGTTCTTATAATTTCGTCACCCGACGATTTAGAAGATTTTAAAAATCTTTTTGGTAGTGGGGAAGATTATGGAATAAATATTAGCTATAAAATTCAACAAAGACCTAACGGAATTGCTGAAAGCTTTATAATTGCAGAAGATTTTATAGGTGAAAGTAACGTTTGTCTGATACTTGGTGATAACATTTTTTATGGCGATAATTTTAATGTTATTTTATCTAAAGCTAATAAGGCAATGAACGAAGAAGGTAAAGCCTTAGTATTTGGTTACCACGTTAGAGACCCTGAAAGATATGGTGTAATTGAATTTGACGAAAATCTGAATGTAAAATCAATTGAAGAAAAACCTAAAAACCCTAAATCAAGTTATGCAGTTGTAGGTCTTTACTTTTTTCCAAATGATGTAATTAAAATAGCAAAAACTTTAAAACCTTCTAATAGAGGGGAATTAGAGATAACTGATGTAAATTCTAATTATCTAAAAGAAAACAGGCTTAAAGTGGAAATATTAAATAAAGGATTTGCTTGGCTTGATACAGGTACTCATGATTCATTATTACAAGCGAGTAACTTTATTCAAACAATAGAACTTAGGCAAAACCTCATGGTAGGTTCGATTGAACAAATTGCTTATGAAAAGGGATATATTACTTCAGACAAACTTATTCAGATTGCTTCCAAAATGCAAAACATTGCTTATGGCCAAAATTTAATTAAAATAGCTCAAGAAACCTTAATTTGAGATTTATATGAAAATAATTAAAACTGAAATTGAAGGACTTGTTATTATCAAACCTACAGTATTTGAAGATTCTAGAGGTTATTTTTTTGAATCATTTCGAGAAGATGAATTTAAAGAATTAAATTTTAACCCTATTCAAGATAATGAATCTTTTAATTATAATAAGGGAACATTGAGAGGTTTGCATTTACAACAACCTCCTTTTGCGCAGGCTAAATTAATAAGATGTATTAAAGGCGAAATTATTGATGTAGCAGTAGATTTAAGGCCAAATAGCCCTACTTTTGGTAAGCATTATAAAATTATTTTAAATGAAAATAATAAGTTTAGTTTTTTTATTCCTAAAGGTTTTGCCCACGGCTACATTACTTTATCTGATGAAACTATAGTATTTTATAAAGTTGATGCGCCTTATAATAAAAGCGCTGAACTTACTATTAAATGGGATGATGAAAAATTAGGAATTAATTGGGATATAGTTCCCCTTATAATTTCAGAAAAAGACCAATTAGGGATAACTTACTGGGATTATAAAAAAATAATAGAATAACTATTTAAAAGTATTATTTTTCAAATAATTAACGTAATAGATTTATTAAAACCAAAGCTTATTGCTTGACTTTATTTAATTTAAGTCTTAAAAAGATATGCTTAAAGTAAATACTCCTAGATTTGAATTAATCGTTAAATTTTTAAGGAATAAAAAAATGGCTAGACGTTGTGAATTAACAGGTAAAGGGGTTTTAAGTGGGAATTTAGTTTCGCACTCAAACCGTAAAACTAGAACTAGATTTTTACCTAACGTAAAAAAAATTACCTTTAAAAGTGATTTAACAGGTAAAACTTATGTACTTTCAGTTTGTATGAGTACTCTCCGCACTATTGAACATAATGGTGGTTTTGATAGCTTTTTATTAACTACGGCTAATACTAAGTTAACTACTCTTGCTCAAAAAATTAAAAAAGAAGTTAAAGAAGCAAAATCTGCTTAAATATTTTCTAAAAATAGGAGAGGTGGCCGAGTGGTTTAAGGCGCACGCCTGGAAAGCGTGTTTACGGAAACGTATCAGGGGTTCGAATCCCCTTCTCTCCGCCATGATAAATCAGATTATGAGTCAATGGATAAATCTAATCATTGCCATTTAATCTGATTTATCATAATTAAATCCATTATTAAAAGTTTCTATTTCTTATTATATCTCCATTTTTTGTGCAAACAATTAAAGGTTTAACGTTCTACTTAAGCAATATTAATTAAATTAATATTGCATCTAAATTACATAATATTTAATATCATTTTTGAGTTAAAAAGATAAAAGCTCTATAAAATATTTTAATGCCTTTGTTTATAGGGGATGTATTCATAAAGGTAGATATTAATAAAATATTGTTTAGAAGGTAAAAGTGAAAATAGCTAATTTAAAATTTCCAAATTTTGATTATGGTTTTATTCCAAAAGCAGCTTCCAGACCGCTTGAAGATAAGGATTGGCCAAAATTTACAGATGAAGTTGCTTATAAAATTGGCGTAAATAGCGATAAATTATCTATTTTAAGACAAATACATTCTAATAAATCTATTTATATTGATAAAGTTACTAATTTAGAATTTAAGGCTGATGGGCATCTTACTGATAAGGAAAATATACATTTAGTCATTCTTACAGCTGATTGTGTACCAATATTGTTATTAGACCCACATAATAAAATTATAGGTGCAATTCATGCTGGGTGGAGAGGGGCAAGATTTGGTGTAATAGAAAGTACTATCCAAGAAATGTTAAATAAAGGTGCAATTGCTAAAAATATAATAGCAATAATTGGACCTGCAATTTCACAAAAAAATTATGAAGTAGGTGATGAGTTTTTAGAAAGTTTTTTAGAAGAAAGTTCTAATAATCAGAAGTTTTTTAAAAAACTAACAGATAAAAATCATTTTGATAATATTTCTTATGTAAAAACTAAATTAAATAAGCTTGATATTCATCATATTTTTGATATAGGTATTGATACGTTTGAAAATCACAATTTTTATAGCTATCGTAGGCTTACAAAAGGTATTGATAAAGAATATGGAAGTAATGTTTCATATATTGTAATAAAAAATGATTAATTTAACTCCCGCTTTTTTTCATAATTACTCTAAAAAATTAGCTTCTATATTTGCTATAGTATCATCAATATTATTTGTAATTGGGACTTACATAGCTTTTTATGTTGCCCCTTTAGATTACCAGCAAGAGGATGCTGTTAGAATAATGTATATACATGTTCCCAGTGCATGGCTTGCATTAAACATATATTTTGCAATGGGAACATTAGGAATTACATACATAATCTGGCGTAATCATTTAAATATTATTATAGCTAATGGATTAGCTCAAATAGGGGCTATATTTGCTTTTATAACCCTAATTACAGGCTCGCTTTGGGGTAAACCAATGTGGGGGACTTATTGGGTATGGGATGCTCGCTTAACCTCAATGCTAATAATGTTTTTATTTTATATTGGATATAATTTATTTAACTATTACCAAAGTTTAATACATACAGATTATATGGCTCTAGCTATCTTAGCAATTGTTGGAGCAATAAATGTCCCTATTGTTAAATTTTCAGTAAATTTATGGAATAGCCTCCATCAACCTGCAAGTATATTAAGAAAAGGTGGAATAGCTATTCATAATGATATGTTAATACCATTATTTATAATGTTTATAGCATGTATTTGTCTAGTTATTACTATTAGTTTAATTTATACCGAAAAAGAACTGTTAAAGCGCAAGAAAATCAAAAATAAAATTAGATTTATAAAAAATTTAGAATCAGTTAAATAGTACTTGTATTAATACTAAAATATTATTAATTTAAACCTTGATTATAATTACAGTTCACTTTCAAATAGAGAAAATCATGACATATGTTGTAACAGATGCTTGTATAAAATGTAAATATACAGATTGCGCAGCGGTTTGCCCTGTTGATTGCTTTTATGAAGGGGAAAATATGTTGGTAATTAACCCTGATGAATGTATTGATTGTGGGGTATGTGAACCTGAATGTCCTATTGAAGCAATTAAGCCAGAATCTGAAGATTTATTAGAATGGTTAGAATTAAATAAAGAATATGCTGCTAAATGGCCAAATATTAATTCTAAAAAAGACCCATTGCCAGAAGTAGACGATTATAAATTTGTAAAAGATAAGAAAAAATTCTTTAGTCCAAATCCTGGAAAATAAGTTTAGAGAAAGTGATTAGTTTAAAGCCACCTCAAATTACTGAAGAGGTTTTTGAGCTTTAAAATACTGTTATTAAACCTAAGGCTACTTATTTT
Organism: Sphingobacteriia bacterium; assembly: GCA_017304685.1. Taxonomy (NCBI): domain Bacteria; kingdom Pseudomonadati; phylum Bacteroidota; class Sphingobacteriia; species Sphingobacteriia bacterium. The sequence continues at coordinate 62,416 of JAFKLR010000003.1, forward strand.
CTTCCATTTCTTGAAACACTTGAAACACTATTAAAGGTGCATTGCCAACCTCATTACGTAGGGATGAATTTCATAGGCTACTCATTATTATATTAGAAGAATCTAAGGTGTAAGGTTTATCTCGTAATTTTTTGATTATCTGAATTGCTTTATAATAATATTAATATCTGCTAATACCGCTATTAATATTAATTCCAGTTTCTTTTTTTATTATGAAAATCAATAATAGTATATCTAATTCAAATTAATTATTTTTTATCTTGAACATATTGTGAAGCTAAATATTTGTCTATTATATCTAAAACTGTTTTGCCTTCTTTATTCTTCACAGTATAATCTGCACCAGCTTCAAGTGAAACTATTAAGGTAGCCAATATTTGACATACTCCATTTTACTGCATAGTGTATAGGAGTATTACTATTTTTTGGGTTTCTAATATTTGCATTTCTACTAATAAAAAATTGCGCTATTTCAGATCTTCCGTAAATGGCACAAAGATGAAGCGCAGACAGACCACTTTTATTTATATAATTTACATCAAGATTTGAAAGTTTAGAAAAGAATTCCTTTATTCATTCTGGTAGGCCCTATGAAATTAAAATTCCAAAATGTTTTTCATGCTTATCTAGCATATAAAATTCCTTATATAGATTTAATTAAATTATTTTTAATGATTTAACATTTAAAAGCCTATATTAAAGAAAATGATCATGCAATTGCATTTATGAAATTTTTGATAACAGAAATTTTTTGTTGATCATCTTTAAATTCACGCATTAAAACCATTTTACCATCTGGCCTTAATTTAGAATTATTTGGATCTTTAGCTAAAAATTGCATTAATTTATCTGCATTTTTAGGAGTATTTTTATAAAAAGAAAATACAACACCTTTAGGTCCAGTATCAATTTTATCAATGCACGCTTTTAAACAAAGTTGTTTAAGTTCAATAATTAAAAATAGATGTTTAACACTATCTGGCATTGGACCGAAACGATCTACCATTTCAGCATAAAAACTATTTAGTTCTTGTTCATTTTCAATTGAAGCAATTCGTCTATATAAACCAAGTCGAAGGTTAATATCTTCAATATAATTATCCGGAATTAATACAGATAAACCAATATTAATTTGCGGACTATATTTTTCGCTCACAACTTCTTTAGTATCTTTTAGTTCTAAAATAGCTTCTTTTAACATTTCCTGGTAAAGCTCAACGCCAACTTCACGAATATGTCCTGATTGTTCATCGCCTAGTAAATTACCCATGCCACGAATATCCATATCATGGCTTGCAACGTTAAAACCGGCACCTAAGCTATCAAGTTTTTGCATTACTTCTAAACGCTTTTTAGCTGTTGGAGTTATCATATGATTTTTAGGAATAGTTAAATATGCAAATGCACGAATTTTACCACGACCAACTCTTCCACGTAATTGATAAAGTTGTGAAAGACCAAACATATCTGCTCTATGAATTATCATAGTATTAGCTGATTGCACATCTAAACCCGATTCTACTATTGTAGTTGATAGTAAAACATCGAATTTACCATCATAAAATCCATTCATAATATCTTCTAATTGTGTGGCAGGCATTTGACCGTGAGCAACAGCAATTTTTGCTTCTGGGACTAACTCTTTTAATTTTTCATGTACTTCATTTAAATCGCTAATTCGAGGACATACATAAAAAGTTCTGCCTCCTCTAGATTTTTCATTAATAATAGCTTCTCTAATTGTGACTGCGTCATAAGGTGTAATAAAGGTTTTAACAGTTAGCCTATCTACCGGAGGTGTGGCGATTATACTAAGCTCTCTAAGCCCCGATAAAGCCATATGTAAAGTTCTAGGAATAGGTGTTGCTGTAAGAGTAAGTACATGAATATTTGCTTTTAACTCTTTCAACTTTTCTTTCTGTTTAACTCCAAAATGTTGCTCTTCATCAATAATTAGAAGTCCTAAATTTTGGAATTTTATTCCACTTCCAAGTAAAGAATGTGTGCCAATAATAATATCAACGCTACCATTTTCTATTTCTTTTTTTACCTGTGCTGCTTCTTTAGCGGATACAAGGCGAGAAAGCATTTTAATTCTCACAGGCATATCATGAAAACGAGTTTGGAAATTATGGAAATGTTGCCTTGCAAGTAAAGTTGTAGGAACTATTACTGCAACTTGCTGTCTTGCGCCGTTTGCATCTCCTGCTCCAAAAACTGAAACGAAGGCAGCCCGCATTGCAACTTCTGTTTTACCAAATCCAACATCACCACAAACAAGCCTATCCATTGGCATGCCTGAATTTAAATCATTTATGATTTCTTCGATAGCACGTAATTGATCATCTGTTTCAACATACGGAAAACGAGCGCAAAATTCATCATAAAGACCTGCTGGAGGTACGAGGTGAGGAGCAGTTTTTAAAGCTCTTTCAGCAGCAATTTTTAAAATAGCTTCAGCTTGTAATTTAATTCTATTTTTAAGTTTAGCAGTTCTTGCTTGCCATGCGGTATGACCTAATTTATCAAGCTCTACTCCATCATCAGGACCGTAACGTGATAAAATATCAATATTTTCTACGGGTAAATAAAATTTATCATTCCCTGCGTAAAGAATTTTTAAACAATCATGATCCACGCTTTGAATTGAGAGAGTTTCTAAGTTCATGAATCTTCCAATTCCGTAATCTTTATGAACTACAAGCTCTCCTTCAATTAAATTTCCTGCTTCTTTGATAAAATTTTCGGCTTTAACTGAAGAAATAGTTTTCTTCTTACGCTTTATTTTAAAACCTAGTAAATCCTGTTCGCTTATTATTAAAATGCTATCGTATTTAAACCCTGTTTCAAGGGATAATTTTAATAATCCTATATTTTTACTTGATAACTTAGTAGTTTCAATAAATGAGTTTAATTTAAAACTGTGAAGCTCATGTGTTAGCAAAAGGTCATGCATTTTTTCAAGAGAGCCTTCACTTTCACAAGCCACTATAATTTTGATATTTTGCTGCTTTCTATAATGTTTAATATATTCAAAAGAATTATAATTTGTAGGAACTTTGAAATCACTATAATTAATTAATTGAAAGCTTTTTAAATCAGATTTAGAGGTTTCAAAACTAGATAATATAATTTGGTTAAATCTATTTAATTGATTTTCAAATTCATCTATGTCTTGCCATAATAAGTTCTTTTTAATTGGATAAAAAGGTGTTTCATCTTTCTTTAAAAAACGTAATCTAAGCTCATAATTTTCATCAATGTTTTTATGAAAACTTTCATAAACTTTATTATCTTCTTGAAATTTTATAATAGTAAAATTTTTACAATAATCGGTTAAATTTGCTAACTCATTATTATAAAAAAGTGGTAAAAAATGCTCCATTCCTGGAAATTTTTGACCATTACTAACAGCTTCATATAATGGATCTGATTTAGTTAAACCATTTGAAAGTTTTCTATAATTACTTCTAAAATTATTAAGATAATTTTCTTCTAAAATAACTTCATTTATTGGCTTAAGATATAAGTTATCGATTGTTTCGTTAGTAATTTGAGATAATGGATCAAATATTTTTATAGAATCGATTTGGTTACCAAAGAAATCTATACGAATACCTTGAGTCTCGCTTACAATAATATCTATTATGCTGCCTCTTACGGCAAAGTCACCTATCTCGCTTGCAATACTTGCTCTGTTATACCCTATTGTAATAAGAAATTTAGTAAAATTATCTCGCTCTAAATTATCATTTATCTTAATATGTTTTGTAAATTCTTTTAAAACATTCGAAGATAGAGTTTTTTGAATAATAGCCTCAGGATATGTAACGATAATATCTGATTCATTTATGTTAGCCAGCACTTCAATTCTTTGAGCTAATATGCATACATGAGGTGAGGAGCGATCATAGGGGGTGGTGTCCCAAGCTGGAAAAAGAAAAATCTTTTTTTCAGGCAATAAGGCATGGAGCTGATCTAATAATAAATCTGCTTCCTGTTCATTTTCGGTAATAACTAATAATTTTTCTTTTAAGTCTTTAATTATAAAACTTAAGCTACTCCGTGGAATAGCAGAGTAATATTCAGTGTTCATAATAGAGATTAAAGATATAATAAATAAAAATAATGCCTAAACCTAGTATGTTTCCTAAGTTTAGGCAAGAGTTTTTTAATAATTAATTAATATTAGACAGTAATTAAAGCTTCTTTAACTGCACCTTTAATAGCTGATTCCCTAAATTCACTCGCTGATTTTTCTGCTAATTCAGGGGCTTTATCTTGAGCTATTGTATAAATAGCGGTTCTTTCTTGGCTATTGGTAGCTTTTTCATTAGTTGAAGCAGTGCTGCTTAATGTAGTCATTATAATTGCTACAAGGCCTGTATTTTTTCCTATAGTGCCTGTAAACATTCCTACAAATGTAAAAGTAACATTTAACACAAGAGGTAAAAAATCATATTTTATAAATTTATGTAAATAAGGATGTTTTTCATTATCTAATAAATTACTCAACCAAGAAAGGCTTTGGTTATTTTTAGCCTCTTCCTTAATTACTTCTATAGCTTTAAGAGCTGCATCATCACCTTGTTGTTTTTCTAAAAATTCTTTTATTTCATCCGGAGTAATACTTGCGGTAGTTTGAAGTTCATCATATTTAGTTTGCTTTTGTTTTTCTCTAATCATTCCCCATGCTTCTACAGCTAAGCTTGCTAAACCTAAAACTCCATAAATTGCATAGAATGCAATTCTAGCAATACCCATTTGCGCGGCAGTTAAAATTGTAGCAATGCTTGAACCATATTCTAATAATTTTTGAATAACCGCGATATGGCGTGAAGCTAAAATTACATTAAATACATTTCTAAAAAAGTTTAAAATTTTTGAAGGATTTTCTTCTTGTTGAGCAGAAGTTTGATTAGAATCAATTATAACATCTTTATTTTCTGTTTTTTGAACCTCAGGAGTTTTTGAAAGTAAGGTTTTAGCAGAATATACTGTACTTGAAATAATACCTAAAATTGTCATCCCTTCCTTAGTAAATATATATTTACGTAGTGTATCTACTAAATTTAAAAAACTTTTTAAAAGGTCTTGATAGTTACTTAAATTGATTAATTTTGATAATCCCAAATTTCTTATAAATTCATCGATTTTCACAAAATTTAGTTTTGATAATAATGTTATCATTACGTATCCTTTTATTATTAATTGAAAAACTTTTTAACAGACGAATTAATAGTTTAAATTAACAATAAAATTTATGTAAAGCTAAATTATTATCAAAACCAACATTTTGCTTAAAAGATTAGTTTTTTGGTTCTACCCAAGAAATATTACCGTCTTTTCTGTAATATACTATATTCATTTTACCAGAAGCTTTATTAGTAAAAATAAGTGCAGGAAGATGTGCTAGATCCATTTTCATAACTGCTTCCGCTACTGTAAGTTCTTCGATATGAGTAGGTTTTTCAGCAATGATTACAGGGTTGTTATCATCCTTATGTTCTTCATCATCATATGGAGATAATACATATTTTGTAGCTGTAATAAGTTTTCTTTCTTCATCTGAAAGATCAGCATGTGATTTTTTATGGTGATTTTTAATTTTTTGTTTGTATCTTCTTAATTGTTTTTCAATTTTTGCTAAACAGAAGTCAAATGAAGAATAAATTTCATCTGATTCACAATCCGCTTGTATTAGCATATGATTGCCTGTTCCTTCGTTTACGCGTATTGTACAGCGGAATAAGTATTTAGCATTACGTTCAAAAACTACATTTGCACTAATTGCTTGATCAAAAAATTTATGAACACTTTTTTCAAGTCTTTCTTTAACGTATTCACGAAGAGATTCACCTAAAGTGATTTGGTGGCCGCCAATATTAAGTTTCATAGGTCCTCCATTAAATTAATGATTAATATATATAATTATTATTTTCAGTTATTTAAGCTTTGCTTGCAATTTATTTTTTGCTAAATTTTGTTTTCTTTCATGAGAAGATGGAATATGTAAGATATTTCGGTACTTTGCAACTGTTCTTCTTGCAATTTTTATTTTTCTTTTTGAGAGTATCTCTACTATGTCATCATCAGATAGAATATTATCTTGAGCTTCGTTATTAATTATTTCCTTAATTAAATTACTAATCATCTTATTAGAATATTCTTTTCCAGTTTCATTATTTTCAATAGCTTTTGAAAAGAAAAATTTAAATGGTAATAATCCGAAAGGAGTTAAAATAAATTTATTAGCGCATACTCTACTGATAGTACTTTCATGCAAACCAACTTGCTCTGCAAGTAATCTAATTGACATAGGTTTTAAACTGGTTATCCCATACTCAAAAAAACTAATTTGATTAATAACAATTTGACTAGCTACTTTTAATAATGTTCTTGCTCTCTGATCCAATGCTTGAATAAGTGCATTAGCATTATGATAGTAATCTGTAAAAGTTTTATATTCCTGCTTATCACTAAAATTTGTTTTAATTAAATTATAATATTTTCTATTTATAAGAATTTTAGGTAAGTAACTATTATTAAGTTCCACTACCCATTCACCTTTAAGGTTTTTATTCATAAATACATCAGGACCCACTACAAGAGTAGGTTCAGAGCTAAAATTTGCTCCTGGTTTAGGATTAAGTTTTTTAATATTTCCTATGTATTCCATTACCTTCTTTGGATCTAACGATGTTAGTTTAGAAAGTTTTGTAATCTCACCTTTTGCTACTAGTTCTAAATTGTTTAATATTATTTCATAATTGTTATTATAAAGTTTTTGATCCTTCAATTGAATTTTTAAACATTCTTGTAAGTTTCGTGCAAAAACTCCAGGCGGATCAAATGTTTGAAGCTTAGAAAATATTGTATTAATTTCAGTATTTTTAAATCCTAAAGCTCTAATATTAATAAGAATTTCTTCTTTAATGTAACCACTATCATCAATATAATCTGCTAAATTAAAAGCAATAATTTTTTCTTTTTCGCTATGAAAATTAATATAGATTTGTTCAATAATATGCTCTTTTAAAGTTTTTTCATAAGCAGGAATATTTTCAATATCAAACTCCCCTGATGTAGGAATATATCCTAATCTTTCTGTAACAAGGTTTTGCTGGGGAGAGGTATCATTTTTTTCATTTTCATCCTCATTATCTTCCTGTAAAAATGGATTATTAGCGAGTTCAGAAGATAAAAATTCACGTAATTCAATATTAGAAAATTGTAAAACCTTCAAAGAGGTTTGCATCGATTGAGTTATACTCAATGATTGTGAAACTTTTTGTACCTGTTTTTGCTCTAAATTTGGCATATGTTATAAAATAATGTATATATTAATAATTATGAATTAAGTTAATACATTAATCAAGATATAAACTAGGTAAAAAAATTATATTTTTAAATTGACTTTTCAAGAAAGTAAATAACAAGATTTTTAGATTTTTTTACTCGAATTTTCAGTAATTTATTGTAATTCCCTTTAAATTTTTTTATAAAAAGTAGATTTTTCAATTTTAAAGTTAACTTATATAGGAAAAGGAAATGCAAAGTAATTTTAGAGAGATTCGTGATCCGGCAACTTTTTTTGAGGAGATTATAAGAGATGTAATATCTTCACATTCAAATACTGAAAAAAATAATTCATTATATGAAGCTTTATCTAGCAACTTTAACAATTTTAAATTTATTATTGATGATAATAGAAACTTAAATAATAAATTGTTAATTAGTAAGCTTAAATTATCAAGCGATATTAATCTTACAATAGGAATATTAAGTATTTTAAATACAAGAAAAGTTTCTTATCCTTTTTCCCAAGGCACAATAATCAAAATTTTAGAAAATGAAGAAATTGGATTGAAAAATGAAACTTCAACTACTCGTAATCTACTTTTACATTTAATAGCAGATAGTGACCCTAAATTTTTCTATGAAACCATTAAAGAGTATAAGATTAACTTAGAAACAATTGCACCAAGTAATTTAAAGCTATTAATGGCATTAGGGGCGAGTAAAATTTCGTCTTTAAAAAATATATCTTTTACCCTCCAAAATAATATTCCCTGTTCTGAGTACGATAAATATTTATCTGATAAAGTGATTTTTAATGTGTTTTTTATGTTATTAATTATGGAAAAAGCTAATTTAGCTGATAATGCAATTAATAAAGTACAAACTGTATTAAAAGAGCAAACAATTAAAAAAATGAGTAATATAGAAAAAGCTAATCTAGCCTATGGTTATCATTTGATGTCTGAAATTGTCAGTGCAAATATTGATCAAAAAGCACGTAATGAAATAAAAGAAACTTTTGAAAATTTTATAAAAAAAATGCATCCTGAAATAGACATTAAAGCCGATAAGCAAATGGATTCATGGTTAGTAATGGAAAGAATGTTAAAACATATGCAAAACGGTTTGCACAATGAAGCTTTAGCTAATCTTAATCAAATCATTGCTCTTAGAAGCCGTGCCTTTAATCAATTTGAAAATAACAATTTAATCTCTCAATTACCATCAAATACTTCGTTAGAAAACGCTTGTGAGTTATATTCACAGGAAGAAACCAAATATTTAAAAGGTGAAGTATTGCCTACCATGTGCAAAACATTATATGCGTATGTACTTAATAAAAAAATTGAAGATAAAAAAGAAAATAATACTCATCGTAGTGAAAGAGATGCTAAAATAGCTCTTGAAGAAATTTTAGGAGGTTTACTTAATTTAAGTTAGCAATTAAGTAAATAATATTTAAGTCTTAATTTAAATAAAAAAATAGGCTACTAAACTGTAGCCTATTTTTTTTATTCAAATAAATTATTATCTTAATTTAATGAAAGTAAATTTGACCATGCTGGATCCGAACCTTCAGCAGGTGTTGGAATTTCTCTTTCATTATAACCTGTAAGATCAATTGCATAAATTTTAGCAGGTGCAATTTGGCGTCCACTAGGTGACTCTTGTTTAGCATACATAATTACTCTGCCATTAGGTGACCAAGTAGGACCTTCAACTAAATAACCACGTGCTAAAATTCTTTCGCCGCTTCCATCTAATCTCATGACACCTATAGAAAATTGCCCACTACCATCCCCCCATTTGGTGAAAGCAACTAAATCACCACGTGGTGAAACTACAGGAGTTGCATAACGGCCATTACCAAAGCTAATTCTTTTAGCTTCTCCACCCCATGCTGACATAATGTAAAGTTGCGGTTTACCACTTCTATCTGAATTGAAAACAATTTGTTGTCCATCTGGTGTATAACATGGAGAAGTATTAATTGCATTCCCTTCTGTTAGCTTCTTCATTTGGGATGTAGCAAGTTCTAAAGTATGAATTTGTGTATTACCATTACGTGCAATAGACATGATTACAGATTTTCCATCTGGTGAAAAACGAGGTGCAAATGACATTCCAGGGAAATCACCAAGCAACCTTTCTCTTCCTGTTTCTAAATCACGAATAAATACTTTTGGAATTTTTCTTGCATAAGACATGTAAAGAATATGATGTGCAGCAGGAGAAAAACGAGGAGTTAAAACTAAATTTTTACCACTAGTAAGGAATTTATGATTAGCACCATCATAATCCATAACAGCTAAACGTTTAATACGTTTTGTACCAGGACCACTTTCTGCAACATACACAATTCTTGAATCAAAGAAACCATCTTCACCTGTTAAGCGTTTATAAATTTCATCAGCAATCATATGCGCTATACGACGCCAGTTTGAATCAACGGTATTATATGATCTACCAGCGATTTGAGCGCCTGCATATACATCCCATAATCTAAAATTTACTTCAATTTGGTTGCCATTTTTTTCAATTGCACCAATGCTTAAAGCAGTTGCGTTTACTTGTCTCCAAGAGGCAAAATTGGGTACAGTATTTTTACCATCTTTAATATATTCAATAAATGCATTAGGAGGAATTGCTCTAAATAAACCTGAGCTTTCTAGATCATTAGCAATAACTTGAGCCATGTTATTACCTAATTCTTTTTCTTGAAAATTATTCCCTGTAAAATCAGGAATAGCTATCGGCATCGGATCAACGTTTCCACGATTAATTTCAATTTTAGTAATAGCGAGTGCCTGTGTTGACATGAAAACGCTAATAATAAAACCAAGTTTAACAATCCATCTTTTCATTTTTTCCTCTTAATAAAGCATTTGACTTGGGTTAAACGTAAGTTCAATTTCTTTCCAATTACTGTATTTATCAACTGGTAAATTTTTCAGTGGGCTAGCTTTATAAACTGCACGCACTGCGCTATCTACCGCTGCTTTATACATTGGAGTTCCCGAATTGTATTTATATTGATCAACTATTTTTACGTCAATAACAGATCCATTAGATTCAAGTAAAATATTGAGAATAATAAGCATATCTTTTGCATCTTTTGCGCCCGCAGGTACATTCCAATGTTTTTCTATTTGTGATTTAATAGCATCTTTTTCACTTAGACTTAAAGCTTTAGTAGGGTCAAATTCACTACTATCAGATTTATCATTTAATTCATTTTCAAGCTCGTCTAAATCTTTTTCAATTTTTGGGCTATGCTTTTTATTATGCTTTTTATCAACTGTCGAATCTTCGAGAGTTTTTAAAAGTGAATCAAAGTCAGTGTATTTCTTTTTTTTCTCTTCTTTCTTTTTATCTTTTTTCTTATCTTCCTTTTTAGCTTTTTCTTCTTGTTTTTCCTTTTTAATTTGCTCTTTTTTTACGTCTTCTTTTTTATCTTCTTTTTTAATTAAAGAATCTTTTGTATCTTTTACTGTGTCCGCTTCTTCGACCTTTGGTTTTTGTTCAGGCTTTATTTCTGTATCTTCGCTAGGTTTTTTCTTATCTTCTATACTTTCTTTTGGTTTTTCAATTTCAGGCTTAGGTTCTTTTTGTTCAGCAGCTTTTTTGACTTCTTGTGTTTTTTCAGCAGATTTTGCTTGGGTATTTACTTTTCTTTGCTTAACATTAGATTTACCTGTTACAGGTAAGATATCAACTGTAATCGCATATTCTTCTGGAGCAGGATGCCAAAGTGAAGGTAATCCAATAAATAACAATAATAATATTACAAGGTGTAATATTATAGAATATAATAATCCGCGATCAGGTCTCATTAGTTAATATTTATCTATCTAAAAAGTTAATTCCCTAAAAATTAATACTTTATCAAGTAAAAATCAATCTAAGTTTAAACTAATTAAGGTAAAAATTCTATTAAAATTTTAACTAATTATTACAAAATATTACCAAGCTTGCAGTGTTTTAATAGTTATGTATAATATATCAAATATTAATTACCTATTAAGAAATATGTAATAAAGGTTTAACTCTATGAAAAAGATAGTTGCTATCACATTAATTATAATATTATCAGCATGTAATAGTATAAATAAACAGGCTAATACGTGTACTCAAGGTACTATAATTGCAGTACAAGAAGTAGAAAAAGGAAAAAAATCCACAATTGCTAAAGGCGCGGGTATTGGTGCGGCGAGTGGGGCTGGTACTGGAGCAGTAGCAGGTTTAACATACGGCAGCCTTGCCTGTGCATCAGTTGCTATGTTTTTCTGGATTGGAGTACCTTTATGTGCTGCAGTAATTACAAGCAGCGTTGCGACAGGTGGTTTAATTGGAGCAGGGGTTGGAACCGTTGCAGGTGCAGGGACAGGGTACCATTTAAAAAAGAAAAAAGATCAAAGCAGTGAAGAAAATTTCGTTTATACAGTAAAAACATATAGTAATGAACTCTTTAGTGCGGAAAAGCCTAAAGAATTCTTTAAATTAAATGAAGAAGTGACGGTAATTTTAAAAGACAAAAAGCTGATTGATATGATCCCTTTTACAGAAAATTTTGCATGTCCACAAAATTAAAAAAATATAGCTTTAAATAATAACTATTATTTATAATCAAAATGAATAAAAAATTAAATATAGTAATCTTTACATTATTACTTTCATCATGTGTTCATAAAACCCCTCCTACAATTTGTAGGAAAGCAACAGTTATTACGGTGGAAGATGTTAAAGATGATCCTAAAAGGAAATTACTCTTAGGGTTAGAAGTTTTAGCTACAGCATTAGATGCAATAGTTGCATATGAATATGCAAGTACACCATCGCTTTTTGTACCTTTACATCAACCATACGTAATTAATACCTCTGGTTTAGCGTTGCAAGCAGAATTATATCAGCAACATCAAGATGATAAAAAGAATAAATTTGTTTATACAGTTCAAATTCTAAACGATAAAAATGCTTATAGAATCCTTAAACCTAAACATTTCTTTACATTAGGGGATTCAGTAATTGTTTTAATTAAAGGTAATACAATAATGGATGTTACATTACTTGATGAAACAAGAAATGTATGTGAAGTTTATGCATTTAATAAGTAACTATCATTAATTTTAATGATAGTTACTTTGTGTAATTAAAATCTACCTTTATCTTCTTTTTTAGATTTATTTTTGTTATCAATAGAAGATTTTTTTTTTTCTGGCTTATTTAAACCATCTAATGTGTCATTAAGTTCCTTTAATGCAGAATCAAAATCATCGTTCTTATTTGTTTTTAAATCTCTAACTTTTTCTATTTTTTTATCTTTATCTTTTGTTTTATCTAAAAAAATAGGTAAAAGTTTACTATTATTTATCACTTCAATATCAATTCCAGCTTTCATTAGAGTGTATATTGCATGGGCCATGTAATTATATTTTTCAACCATAACAGAATCATTGTTAAGAGGTGCATTACCTTTAGTAATGTAAACACCAGGTATTCCACTAACATTTTCTGTTTTGTAACAATCTTTTTCTAATAAGCGTTGTATAAATCTTTTAACCTCAGAAGCTTTATCTCTTCCAAAATCCTTTTGTATGTTATGAACCATGAAATCAGCTAAATTAAGAAGTGTTTTAGCATTATGTTCTTGTACATGAATATTGTAATTAGGAATCGATTTACCAGTGGTTATAGAATTTGCTAGATCATCAATTATTGGATCCGGTAATTTTAATTTCACATACCCATTTTCTGGAAGTTTTTTTGTATCAAAGTCCATAGTGGTTAGGAAGCTAGTCATAGCTTTACTTGTCTCTAATTTGTATGGCTCAATTCCTTTAAGTAGTAGCTCTGCCATCATATTATATCTATCTATATTAATATAATTACCTTCAGGAGAGATTTCATTTGGAGTAATGTAAATGCCACTTGGCGTAAAATGATTGGTAGGATCACTTGGAATATATTCAGTTTTGAAATCATGCATATTTAATAATTTCTCTATAAAATCACGCGCTTTTTGAGCGGAATCTGAACCATATGATTCTCGTATAGCATAATAAAAATTATCATAATTAATAAATGGTCTACCTTTCCAGTAACCAATGCTAAGTGTAGGGCTAATGTTATTTTTCATATAACTAACCAATTATTTCAATTAATCAATAGTATATTAATTATATATTAAGTTATTAACTAATGCAATGAGGATTGTTTAATATTAGTTATAGAAGATATGAATTATAAACAAAACTTTAACTATCAACTATTTACTTTAAAAACTAAAAATAAGCATAGGATGAGGGATAGGATACTCAACAGTTTTTCTGCTTTCACTGAAATTGTTATTTGTATAATCAAATATTATTTTACGCCAAAATTGAAGGGCAGGTTTGTTTTCAGGAATAACTGCAACTTCCCATTTACCTTTAAATTTATTAAAAATTTCAAAGGCTATTTTTTTTCCAATTCCTAACCCTTGAAACTTTGCTAAAATAAAAAATTCACCTATATTCCAATCTACTTCGCTTGTAGAACCAATTTTATTTAGTAAAATAAAACCTGCTTTTTCATTATTAATTTTTATTATAAAAGCGTAGCGATCAGAATCAGTTAAATAATTTTTTAAATCAAAACATTCATAAAGGCCATTTGTAGGTAATTCCCAACCTGGTAAAAAACCGCAATAGCGAGAAATATCATAAACATAGAATCTAGCCATATTTTGAATAAGTTCGTAAGAATCAAGATTAGCTGGAATTAATAAATATGAGAAAGAATCTAACATTTATAAAATGTTATTTACTTTTCGTAGTAATTTGCGTAACTAAAGCAACTTTAGTAAAGCCTGCATTATTAATTGCGCTTACAGTTTCCATAACTCTACCATAATCTACTGTTTTATCACCACGAACGAAAATACGAGCATCTTTTTTTTCTTTAGTAATAGCAAGTAATTTTGTGGTTAATTCATCAAATGGTACTCTTGAATCTTGAATGTAAACTGAACCTTCTTTGTCTACAGTAACAGATAGTGGTTCGTCATCACCTACTATAGGTGATTCACCAGTTTCTGGTAAATCAACATTTACGCCTGAAACTAACATAGGAGAAGTTACCATAAAAATGATGAGTAGCACTAACATAACATCCACAAATGGAGTAACGTTGATATTACTTACAAGCTCACCATGTTTTCTTTTCTTTTTACTACTTAATGAAATTTCAGCGCCCATTTAAATTACCTTTGATTATCAAGTTCACGTGATAAAAGAGTTTCAAGTTCTGCTGCAAAATCTTCTAATTTATCAGATAAATTATTTAACTTTGAACTTAATAAATTATAAAAAATTACTGCAGGAATAGCTGCGAATAATCCAATAGCTGTTGCAAGTAATGCTTCTGCAATACCAGGAGCAACAACTGCTAAAGTAGTATTTTTAGAAGCGGCAATTGATTGGAATGAATGCATGATTCCCCAAACTGTTCCAAATAAGCCGATAAATGGTGCAGATGAACCTACTGTTGCAAGTACTGAAAGATGTGAACCTAAATTGGTTATCTCGCGGCTTATAGCTACATTCATAGCTTGTGTAATCCTTTCTTTAATTCCTTCTTTTAAATCAGGATTAACGACTGTTGCACTTACATTGTTTTTATTCCATTCTCCCATAGCTGCGCAAAATACTACAGCATGTGGATGAGAAGGGCGTATACGTAACTTTTCATAAAGTTGATCTAAAACTTGACCAGACCAAAATTTCTTTTCAAAATTTGTAGATTTGCTATGAATATTTTTATATTTAAGCCATTTTTCAAACACGATAGCCCAACACCATATAGAAGCAATTATAAGCATAAGCATTACAAGTTGGACTACAAAGTCTGCTCTTGTAATAAGTGACATAACAGACATATCCATTTGTGCAACAGAACCTGCAACTTCTGCTGCGTTTACTACAGGCGAGTTCAAACCTTCAGCCATAATCAAAAAACCTCATGCAAAAAAATTAATATTTTATCTTTTGTAAAAATATACTTGAGATTAGAGTTTTTGCAAGGGGGATCAAGCTAAATTTCGTAGAATTTTAAAAAGGTGTGACTTATATGCTTATTCGCTAAATGAATATTATTCAGATCCATATTAAGTCTTATTTCAATTAACATATATCGTAGACTATCTTTATTGCTAATTTCATCAAATATTTCTTTAGCATCTTTAAGTAAATTTTGGTTTAAACAATAATTAACTATTAATAATCTAGCATCATCGAAGGATTTCGTTTCTTTAAAAAAATCATATAAGTTTTTTACTTTTTTTTCTAACGGTAGGTCATCTATAAGAATTAAATAAGCGTCAAAAGCTTCTTTCGTAGCTTTAATGTCAAAGCTCTTATTAATTAAATGCTCTAGTTTTTTATATTGTTTTTTATGTAAGTGAATATCAATTAATAATGGAATCAACTCTATTTCATTATAAAAATCACTATTCAAAATTACTTTTTCAGCTTGATCGAAATTAGCTAATGCAACTAGTTCTTTAGCCTTGACTATAGTTAGCCATTTCTCGATTTCTTTTATAATCTGGTATCCCTTATAATTCTTTTTAAGAAGATTATGCACTTCTTCAAGCTTTGTTACTTTTTGATTCTCATAAGCATCTTTTGCTATTTCAACAAATTTAATAATAGCGGATTCACGAAATTTATTGAAAAAATCTGGTAAGTTTTCATGATCATGAGCTAGAACAATACCATCTAAAAATTCTACAAATTCATTATTTTTATCTAATGATTTTAAAGCGTTCAAATCTTCATGAGCTTTCTTAGAATCGTTAAGTATGATGCTTGTGAATGCTTCTCTTGTTAAAGATTTTATACGGTTTTTACGAATTATTTTTATTGAGCTAAAAATTTGAGAAGGGGCTTTTAAAGCTTTAACAAAAAATTTTATGATAAAGGTAGATAGTAAAATTAAAGTGACAATTAAAATTAAAATAGCAAGAGCATTAGCTTCAATTTTATATTCTTTAAAAATCAAAATTATATTTTGATCGTAAAATGAAAAAGATACAGCTATAAGTACGCAAAGGCCATAGATTGCACTTAGTATTAGTAATCTTACCATGAGCTTTATCCTAAAATTATTTTTAAGTATTTGATTCTAACTGTTTTATTTATATTTTTTCAACAATAAATTCATAGGAAGTTTTATTTCTATTACTCCCGCATAGTAAGGTGCTATTGCATAAGGATTAAAACTAATTACTATATTATTTTTAGTTAGAAAAAATTGATAATTAACTAATTCTTTAGTATTATTAGCAGGCAATAATTGCAATTTTTTATCAGAAGATCTCTCGTAATCATAAAAATAACTATCTTTATTTTTTATAATTTGATCCCAGAGTAAATCGTTTAGTTTTGAATAATTTTCTTCTGCGATAACATCTTTAAGCTCAACTAATTTTTGTGCTTTGATATCGAAATTAAAAGTTGTTGTTGCATTGTAACCGTGAGCTCCTCCTGAATAGGTACGCTCTTGGAGAAGGACGCTTATAATATCTTTATAACCTTCTATTTTAAATTTTACATCACGCTCTGCAACTTCTCCTTCTTTTAAACAAACTTCATTTTTTTTGATATAATCAGAGATTATTTTATTAAATTCTTTTAGCGAAGGGTGTTTTATAATATCAAACTCTGGATATTCAACATCTTCTTTACATATACATTCATTATTGAGAGTTAAAAAAGCTGAGGGAATATTATTTTCATTACATACTTCTTTATTAGGTTTGCTTAATAAATTTTTCTTATCGCTAATTATTTTATAATTAAATTCGTGAGCAAAAGCTGAATTTATAAAAATATAAAATAGAGCTAAAAATATTAATTTCATAAAAATCTCCAAAATATTTACTTGTTATTATCACGAAATTTAATTTTATAGTAATATTTTTTAAATAAATTTTTAAGTGTATTTTTTAATTTTTTTAAAATCCAAAAATTTGGAAGATGAAGCTTATTAACGTACTTTTTATTACCTAAAGTTTCATAAGCTCGTACACAACCTGGAATTATTTCGCTGTAATAAACCTTATATAAGTTTGGCATAAAAACTTTTGTTTCATTTCTACCCCATTTAATAACTTGCTGAGGAACTCGAGCTAAAGCTTCTATGCAAGCAATGGCCTCTTCATGTTCGGGATTCTTTCTTTTATAAACTTCAGCTTTAGGGTCTAGGTTAAATAACATATCATTTATCATTAATTTTATATGTGAGGCAAACCATTTATGCTTACGAGAAAATTTTTCGATAAAAGGATATCCTATTGTTGCAGCTTTAAGGATAAAGGTCATTTTTTTAAAATGATAATAAATAAAATACCAAATAAGAGAAAAAAATCTTTTTTTTACTTTAAGATAGAATTTATAACTATTTTCTATTTGAATGATTTTTTCTAGACCAATTTTATTAAGTTTTTGAGCTATATTTTTGCTTGTATCTATATCATTTTTTCTACTCTCTTTAACATGAGGGGTTGCTCTTGTAGCTGTAAAGTTAGCAGAATAACGAGAAATTTGTCTTCCCAAATTATCACGTTTGATATCAGAAAAATGTCCCATTTCTTGTGCTCCAATAATCATCATGCGTGCAAGAGCTGGTTTTCCGTTACCGAAAGAAGGATTTTCTTTATCAGTTTCACCTAAAGGATCGCCCCCGCATGAAATAAATATTGCTGATTCTCTTCCATCTGTTGATTGCATACCTGAATTTGAACCAGAAGATTGCCAAGTGGGGATGTCAAGCATATCCCCTACAGAATGTCCATACGTTACAAAAATTTCTACTTCATCTATAATCATTAAATTTATAACTATAGGATGAATGGTTTGAGTAATTATTCTAGCAATTTTAATTTCAATTTCAGGCTTAAGAGGTACAAGTTTTTGCATTTCGAGGTTTAATTGGCTAAGTGTTTCGATAGCCTTTTTTTTAGCTTTTTCTTTATCGAAAACCTTATTCATCCAAAGTTTAAAAATAAAATTGAAAGTTCTTTTTTTTAATTCAGGATTAGTAAGTTCATGAGTACTTAAAGCAATGCTTATGTAAAGCTCAGGAATAGTTAAACGAATACAATTAGAAGCAGGATTGGCATCAATTCTAAGTTTTCCAGAGTTTACAATAGTATGTGCTAGTTGTTCAAGTTCAACAAATAATTCATCACCTTCAAGTATAGGATTTTTGTCAATTATGTGGTAAACACTACTCATGTAATTTTTCTTGTAACTCCAATACTTCTAACCAACGTTCTTCTAATTTATTTTTATTTTCTTTTAAATCTTCAATTTTTTTTGTATATGAAGTAAATTTATCCTTTGATTTACTATAAAGTTCAGGGTCACTTAATTCAAGTTCAAGTTGATTTATTTCATCTTCAATTGCAGTTAGTTGCTTAGGTATGTTTTCCAAATCTCTTTGATCTTTATAACTTAGCTTGTTATTTTTTTTATTTAACGAAGGTACTTCCTTTAATTTGTCTACCTTTTCAAACTGTTTTTTTATTTGTTTAAAAGATTTTTCATTATGTTTTTCATTTAAATAATCAGTGTAACCACCAATAAAATCTTCTATTGTTTTACCGTCAAGAATAATAGTTCTAGTAACAAGTTCATCTAGAAAAGCCCTATCATGGCTTACCACTAATATAGTCCCATTAAATTCAGTTAGCATTTCCTCTAACATTTCTAAAGAATCCATATCTAAATCATTAGTAGGTTCATCTAAAATAATGAAGTTTCCTGGGGTAGCTAAAGTTTTAGCCAATAATAATCTGTTAAATTCACCACCAGATAATGTAGAAGCTTTAGAATGTAACTGATCGTTTTGAAATAAAAATTGTTTCAGATATCCTGCCACATGCTTAGGTTTACCGCTAACTAAAATTGTATCACCACCATCTGGACATAAATTTTCCCAAAGAGTTTTATCAGAATCTATATCTTCTCTTTTTTGGTCAGCATATGAAATTTGAACGCTCGGTCCGATTTTAACATTACCACTTATAGGTTTTAATTGTCCTAAAAGAAGTTTAATAAAGGAAGTTTTTCCAGCACCGTTCCTTCCTATAACGCCTATTTTTTCTCCATGCATAATACGTAAGGAGGAATTTTTAAATAATATTTTAGGTGGATCAGTATCATTAAAACCGCAAGTCACATTTTCAAGTTCAAGAACAAGTTTACTAGCTTGATCTCCTGCTAAAGATGTAAGTATAATTGATTCTCCAGCTGTTTTAAAGCGGCCTTTTTCATTTTTGAGTTTTACTCTTAAATCAATTAAATCTTTTAGGCGGCGTTGATTTCTTTTTCGTCTAGCAGTAACACCATAGGCCAGCCAATGATTTTCTGCTTCGAGTTTTTTTGATAATTTACGTAATCTTTCTTCTTCTGCTTTAGTTAGTTCTTCTAAAAAATTATCGAAATCACCATATCCATTATTATGCATGTAAAATTGTCCACGATCTATATAGAAAACTTTATTAGAAATTTGCTTTAAAAATTCTCTATCATGGCTAATACATAAAATAGCTAAATTTGGTTTCGATAATATATAATTCTGTAACCACTCAATAGCTGTAATGTCTAAATGGTTAGTAGGTTCATCTAGTAGTAAAATATCTGGCTCTCCGACTAAAGCTTTTGCAAGAGCAACTCGTCTTATTTTCCCGCCTGAAAGATTAGTAAAACTTCTTTTACCATCAAGCCCAAGATGAGTTAGTATCATATCGGCTAAATATCTTTTATCTTCTTCAGGGTTTTCAATATCTGAAAGTACATATTCATATATGGTCTTATCATAAGTAAAATAATTTTCCTGAGGAAGATAACCTATTGAAAGTCCTGTTAATTTTCTTATTTCACCTTTATCTAATTGCTGTGCGTTTGCAAGTATTTTTAAAATACTTGATTTCCCAGAACCATTTCGTCCGACTAAACATATTTTATCCCCTTCATTAATATATAATGAAAGATTTTTAAATATATTTTTATTACCATATGATAGTTCTGCATCAATTAAGGATAAAAGTAATTTAGACATAACTTTGTAAATTTTTTATTATATAACTTGACTTTTTGAGTAATTTTTTAATTATTTGATTAACAATATAATATGTATCAATAAATATAAGTGTAGTAGTAGTCAATGAAATTAGGCAAAATTTTTAATTTTTTTAAACGTCCCCTTTGGCAGCAAGTCATAGTAGCTGCAGTTTTAGGTATAATAACAGGAATATTATTTGATGATAAATGCGAAAATCTAAAATATTTAGGAATGGTTTTTATTAATCTTATTAAAATGGTAATTATACCATTAATTGTATTTTCCTTAATTTCTGCTATCACAAGTTTAGAATCTTCTGAGAAAGCTTCCTATATAGGGGTAAAATCGATTTTAAGTTTTTTAGCCACTTCTTTAATTGCAGTTTTAATTGGGCTAATCAGCACCTTAGTTTTAGAGCCGGGTAAAAACGTTGTAATACCTTATGTAAGTAGTACAAAAGCTGTAAACCATGATATAAAAATATTAGACTTTTTAGTAGGGTTTATTCCGGAAAATGCTATTTCATCTATGGCGCAAGGCAATATTATTCAGGTAATAGTATTTTCAGTACTTGTAGGAATTGCTATTGTTTCAATTAAAAATAAATGTCCCACCTTAATTAACCTTGCAAATGAAGGCTCACTTGTAATATTTAGAATGATAGAAAATATTGTTAAACTTGCACCTATAGGTGTGTTTGGTTATATGGCGTGGTCAATCGGTACCCAAGGAGTAGAAGTATTAATTAGCCTTGTAAAACTTGTTGGTATAATAATCTTTTGTTGTATCCTACAATATATACTGTATGGGCTTTACATCATAATTTTTGCAAAAATGAACCCTATACCCTTCTTTGTTAAAATGTTAGAGCCGCAAGTTTTAGCTTTCTCGACAAGCAGCAGTAAAGCTACTTTAACTACTACAATGCGTGTAATGCATGAAGAAATTGGTGTGTCTAGAAATGCTACAAATTTTGTGCTTCCAATTGGCACTTCAATAAATATGAATGGCGGGGCTATATATTTAAGTGCAACTTGTATATTTTTTGCGCAAGCTTTCGGAATTGAGCTTGATATGTCAAAATTAATGGTACTCGCTTTCACTTGTACAATTGGATCGATTGGTGCTGCTGGTATTCCAAGTGGTATTCTCTTATTTTTAGGTATGTCGCTTGAAGCTGTAGGGCTTCCTACCGAACTAGTTGTACTCGTTGCAGGGGTTGATCGTATTTTAGATATGTTTACGACCATGATTAATGTTACAGGTGATGCTTGTATTACCATGATCGTTGATAAAACTGAAAATACCATGGATTTAAAAAAATATTATTCAAAAATTTCTTTTGCGAGTCAGCCAAGTGAATAATTTTATTGTTAGAGATAATTTATTAGATTTATGGGAAGAGCTTAGTAAGCTTGATAATAAATGGAAGGTTAAGAATCAGGGAGATATTATTGCTCTTAGAGCTAATGTAAAGATGCCTATTAGTTTTTGCTTTGGTGTTAAAACTGAGCAAGAATTAAAAGAAATTGAAAGTTTTTTTGAAGATTACAAATTTTGGGTAGTAACAGAAAATAATATTTCAGAATGGGAAATAATTAGAGAAAAATATATTTTAGATTCTAAAGATTCTGTAATGTATTTAGATACGAATAAATATATTTCAATTAATTATGAAAATATTGATATAAGGCCATTAACAAAAGAATGGTTAAATGATTGGGTAGAAATAGGGGCTAAAGTATTTAACCTTGATAGGCAAATGACTTATGATTTTATATCTCCTAGCTTAGACATACCAAGACAACAATTATTTATGGCTTTTGATAAAGATAAACCTGTTGGAACTTCACTTGTATATATAGATAAATTAGGTAATGCTGTTCTTCAATTTATTGCAGTTTTAGAAGAGCATAGAAATAAAAGAATTGGAAATGCATTAACTAGAGTTTGTATTGACCATGCTATAAAACATGGAATAAAAAATATTGCTCTTTATTCAAGTCATGATGGAGAAAAAATGTATACAAAGATAGGTTTTAAAACTATCCAAAAACATTATATGTACACAAATATGTAACAGGGAATTTAGCGTGTTACTCTGCTACTTTCTATATTACCTACCTTTAAACTAATAGCTTGTGGTAAAACCACCATCTATTACTAAATTTTGTCCATTGATTTGATTAGAATCATCGCTTAGTAAAAATGTAATAATTTTAGCTATTTCTTGAGGGGTTGAGTACCTACCGCTTGGTATGGCTTTTGTTTCATTTTTTAACTGTTGATCATAAGATATTTTCTTCTCTTTAGCTCTTGCTTCTACTTTGCTTTTATTTGTTTCAGTTAAAGTTACGCCTGGAGAAATTGTATTAACTGAGACATTTTTTCGCGCTAATTGGAAACTTAAATTTTTACCTTGAGCTACCCACATGCTACGTAAAATATTTGAATTAGGGTAAGATGAATTATATTGGACAGAAGTCATACCTGACATTAAAACTATTTTTGCGCCAGGTTTAAGTGATTCTTCAAGTTGTCTAATAACTTCAAAAGGATTAGAAAAACTAATTTTAAACATATAATCCCATTCATTACTATTTGGTATGTAATAACTGCTTATAACAGAGCGAGGGGGCATAAGAACTATTCCATCGATTTTCTTATTTATTTGTTTCAAAGCATTATTAACGCTTTCACTATTTCCAAAATCAATCTGAATATTTTGATAATTACCTTTATA
Organism: Sphingobacteriia bacterium; assembly: GCA_017304685.1. NCBI lineage: Bacteria > Pseudomonadati > Bacteroidota > Sphingobacteriia > Sphingobacteriia bacterium. The sequence goes on from JAFKLR010000003.1 coordinate 85,568, forward strand.
ATTTTTGCCTAAATGATTTTTAAGATCATTTAGTTTTTGCGAATTTCTGCCTAGTAAAATTAAATCATAGTTTTGTTTGGCAAGTTCTTCAGCAACGCTTTGGCCAATTCCACTGGTTGCAAGTGTTATTACAATAGTTTTTTTATTATCAGCATAAGCGCTAGTTACTAAAATTATGCAAAATAAAAACTGTAAAATAATTCTCATAATTTTCTCCTAAGCTAAATATAATAGATATTATAAAAAGATTTATATAAGCTATGTTAATTAAGTTTTAATAAATAATCTAGAGGGAATTATGCTTAATTCAAATGAAACCCAAGAATTATTAAATGAAGAATTTGCCGAAGCTATCTCTTATAGAGATTTTGAACGTGCAAAAGAACTAATCGAAAAGGGCGCAAATGTTAATACACCATCTGAGGCGGTAGGTGTTAATAGAGAAATATTTCAAGAGCCACCTTTAGCTATTTTATGCGATGCAAATTTAGAATTTGTGAAATATCTTATAAGTAAAGGCGCAGATCCGCATATACCTTATAAAGTAAAAAGAATTGAAGACGAGGATTTTGTACCAACTTCAAATTTATTACAAAGAGTAGGAGATGAGTTTAAGGCTACTTTATTTTTACTATTTAATGGATTTGATAGAAATTTAATCAACTCTAACGGACAGACACCTCTTCTTGAATCAATTCAATATATGTGTTGCTATAATAAGGCAAAAGCACTTTTATTATATAAATTACTAATCCACGATGATAATTTGCTTGATCTGGAAAAGGAGTATATTAATAAAGCGGCTATTTATAACTATGTTGAATATGCAAAAGTTTTAAAAGAAATTATAGAAACTTATGAGAAAATAAAGGAAATCATTTCTCCATGGCCATATGAATTACGTAAAGAATTGGTATTAAATTTTGATAAAGTACAAAATCAAATTAAAGCGCACCCTAATCAAGAAAAGAAGATATTAGAAACCTTTAGACGTTATAAATTATTTGGTGAAGTATGTTACTTAAGTACAGCAATTCCTCAATTTTCAGTAGAAAATGAGGAAGATAAAAAAATTATTTTACCTAAGGAATTAACTTCCAAAATTATGTCTTATAGAGCAAATTTTGAAATCTCTGAAAATGATGTAGAAAAATTTTTATACCATAAAACAAGGTACTAAACTTTATTACTGTAAAATAAATTGACGAATGATTAATATTAATATAAATTATTAACTAATTAATATATAAAGCACAATTATAGGTTGCATATGACTACTTATCAAATTTATCTGCTGGAAAATCAAACGCAAGTAATTATGAAAATAGTTGATACAGGTGAAGTAAAACTTATTATAAACATGCGCTTTGATTCTAAAAATTTTAAATTTAAGGAGTTTGTCCAAGCATTTGCAGGGCAATTTAACCTTTCGAACTCTAATATAAATGAAAATTTAGGTGAAAAAGCTTATCGGATAGCTGAATTTCTTGAGAATGAAGGAAATTTCAACAATATTTTTGTAGTTAGAGAAGAGAGTCGTCCTTATAATAATTTAGAAGAAATAGATGATTTAGTTAATGAAGTTAAATGGCCGCTTATATACTTTCTTAAAAGTTTCAAAGGTAAAACTGATGAAGAAGTAAATGTAATGGCTAATTTCATTGGCGATTTTATGGCTTTTAATAATGTCAGCAATAAAGCTATTAGCGAATCTGCTTATATATATAATACTTATTACTTAAATTTTTTAATGTATAAGGAGTATTTTGCTTCCTCAATTAATAATTATTTTAACGATAATAATACATATGGCACACTAGAAGAAATGGTGGGGAATGAATTTTTAGATAAGTTCAAAAACTTGCTAAATATTCTTAAGAATGATTTACAACTTCAATTTTTACCAAGCGATGTTAGAAAGAAAATAAAAAATGTTAATGAAACTATTTTGAACTTTTCAAATAATATTTCTAATCCAGTTAGTGTAGAAAAAAATCGTGAATCTAAGTTTGATTTTTGGGGTAATTTTTGGAATATAGTTCAATCAATAACAAAGACATCAAATCGCGCCAAGGCTAGAACTGCTGAATATCATATGCATTATCATTATCACGCTCCTTATTCTGCAGGTATAAATAATAATAATGTTGATTTAGATAATAAAAATAAAAAAGATAAAAAAGATAATAAAAATAAAAAAAGAGAGAAAGTTAAACCTACTCCGAAACAAAAGCTATCAGAGAAGGATGATAAAACTACTAATCCTGTATTCTATATAGGAGCTATTGGGATTGCTATAATACCTGCGATTTGGCAAGCTTTTAAAGCAAAAATGGCAGCAAATTTACGTGAAAAATATGAAAGTCGTATTTTACATTTAATCAATGATTTAGAGATAATAAATACCGGACTTATACAAGTTCCTTATAATTGCACTTTAAATAACAAATACAGTGTAGCTAAAGGTACGGCTGATTTTGTTAAAAGAAATACTATATTAACAGATTATTCTTTTAACCAAGTTGTTGAACTTGCTAGAACGTTAGATAATCCGCTTGATATTAAAAATATTGGCAATATGTTGCTTAACAATTTTAGTAAGCGTGTTGATTGGAAATATACATTTACTTTAATCGGATCAATAGCAGGAAGCTTCACGTTAGCATTTTTTGGTAATGTTCCATATAGTCCATTACTTGCTGCAAATTTTGTTGGAATGAGTATATTAGGAATAGGCAAGTACTTGTTTAATTTTAATAGTTTAGGTTATTTCAAATTTTTAGATGGTTATCATCATATTAAAGATATTAATATACATGCTGATAATTTAAAAAAATATAGTAAAATTGAGGCAATTTTTGATATTTTACCTATTAATCCTATAAGTTCTATTAGAAGCGGTGAATTTAGGGGTGGGTCATTTAAATATGAAAGAAGCGAACCTAAAGAGCTTAAATCAATTAGCGAAGAAGAGATAAATTCACTTTACACAACATATACAAAATCATAATCAAATGTTTATTATAGAGGGTTTATTATTCCTTAAATCCTCTGTAATAAATTTCTGAAACGTAACGTTTGCCACCTGATCCACGTTTTAATTGAACAACAACATCAATTACCGATTTAATGTATTCTTTAATTTCAGCTGGTGGCATTCCTAGACCTGCTTGCATAACCATAAGCTTTAATTGTTCCATAGCCATTTGTGGTGTGTCAGCATGTAATGTAGATATTGAACCTGGGTGACCTGTATTAATCGCTCTTAGAAAGCTAAAAGCTTCTGCACCACGAATTTCACCAACAATAATTCTATCAGGTCTAAGCCTTAAACAAGCTTCAATTAAATCTTGAGTAGTGACTTTAGCTCTACCTTGACCACCTTTTGAAGCAAGTAAATGAACACGATTTTTATGATTAGGTAACAACACCTCACGTGCATCTTCTACAGTAATTAAACGTTCTTCAGTAGGAATTTCGAGTAAAACAGCATTGGTAAAAGTTGTTTTACCGGTAGAAGTACCACCGCTAATAATAAGATTTTTCTTACCTTTAATGGCGGTAGATAAAAACTGCTTAATATTTTTTGCTTTAAGCAAATTATTTAATTCAATATCAAGCGGATCAATTTTTTCAGAAAGTTCAATTTCTTCAAAAGCCCCACGTTCTTGGTAAGTATCTAATGTATATCGTTCAGTGGAACCCTTACGAATAGAAATTGCAATAGTATTTGCTTCACAAGCAGGTGGAAATACTACCTGAATACGATAGCCATTTGGTAAAGTTGCTGAGAGAAGTGGGTTTTCTTCGCTAACTTTTTGTTCAGTTGATTGTGCAACTAATCTTGCTAAGGATTTTAAATGTTCCAAATCAAGTTCAGGAATAATTTCAAGTCGCATGTCGCCGCGCTTTTCAATCCATACTTCCTTTGGAACGTTAACTGAAATTTCCGATACCCCTTCTTCATCGAAAATTCGATTAAAAGGGGTAAGATATGTTTCAAGAGCTGTAAATGACATATAAAAATTTCTAATGTATTATTTTAGCGCCTTTATTATATTGAGCAGGGAAAAGTAAGTCTTTTCTTACAAATACTTTAATGCGAGTACCCTGATCAACTGTAATAGTTGGACGTTCGTCTAAACTGTCTTGTACCATCTTTTTAGCAGCATCGTTAATATTTTGCATTCCATCTTCAAACGCTTTTTGAACTGGAGTTTTTTGCTGCTGTTGAGTAGTAACAGATACGTTACCCTGTGTAACAGTTTGGGTTGTTGTATTGCTACCTTGGTTATTATTGAATCTTGCAAGCTCAGCTGGACTAAGTTGATTTTGAAGTTTTTGTTCTGCTTGTGCTCTAAATATTTCCCCTTGATATGTTATACCAAAAGTTACAGCACTTAAGAGAACAGCATTTGTTAAAATTTCAAAATATTTATTATCTACAACGCCGCTAACGCCAGCTCTACCTATTTGATCTACCCCAGGTGAATCTACTTGGATGTCAATTCCGTCAGGTCTTATAATTCTGTTCCAAGCAATAAGTACTCTATTTTGTCCACGTTTAATGTCAGCTGCATAAGTGCCCACTAATCTTGAACCTTTTGGGATCATAACACCTTTGCCTGATTCTGCATAAACATCGCGGCTAATGATTGCGCGTATGTATCCTTGTAAATCAGTGGTAATAGCTGTTTCTAAAATTGCATCAATAATTTTACCTTGAGCAACCACAGAAGTTAAGTCACCAATTTTTGTAGCTTGAACTTGTTCAGTAGATGTTCTTTCTGGTCTAAAATTACTTGATATAACTTGTTTTCCTAATCTTTCTTTTTCAGATTGTTGTTTTTCTTCCTTACTACCTTCACCACCTGCAATCATAATAGCAGATTTTCTTCTTTGATCTAATTGTGATCTATCAATCCTTCTAGTCGGTGCCTCTGGAATCTCTGGCACTAGCGGTATAGCTTGTACAATAGGTTGAGGAGGTAAAGAAGGTAATTCGACAACTTGAGGTTGTATAGGTGGTAATTCTGGAGCCTGAGGAGCCTCAATTTTTGGTGGTTCAGGAAGGCTTGGAGCTTGTGGTAAAGGATTTGCTACATCCTCAGCTGGCCTAATTGGCTTTAAGTTTTCGGTTACATTAGGTAAATCTTTTTTTTGCTCTTCTTTAGGACTTGAAAAGAAAAAGTTATATACCATTATTCCCATTAAAACTGAAAAGATAACTATAATAGCAATATTTTTAGCAGGGACAGAAGCTACTTTTGACAAACCATGTTCCACTTCAGGCTGATCAATATCGTCCTCAAAATCTATATTATTATTCTGGCCATTATTTTTATTTTTATCCATGGCGTTTGTCCTCTTTAATCTTCGTTAGAGAATTTTATTTTATTATCTATATCTGGATAATAAAACCTTACAACATATGCTAATTGGTCATCAATTTCATACTCAGGTTCTTTAGATAAAACTTCAAAATTATAAGTATGTTTATCTGTAATTATTGAGAAATTGGTATGAATGTTTTCTTGGTGCGGCTTTATGAATATTCTGCGACCTACTGGAGTAATTGTCCAAGCGTAGGGGCTACCAAGAGAAATTGTTTCTATTTCTTCATTTCTAGCAAGTTCAATAGTGGTTTGAAAACCTTTATGAACTACTATTTTATAAATATCACTTTCATCGTAAACAAAAGTTTTTATACGACTGTCAGCTTTTGCTGTTTGGTAACTAGCTTCCGCATTTAATGTAGCGAGGATTAGCCCAATAAATGCAAAAATACTATTTTTTATTATCGTCAAATATCTCATCGTCAACCCTATATGAAGTTACTTTAAAGCCAATCGGATTAATAAAACTTTCTTCTCTTGTTACAGACATAGTTGATAACTCAAATTGTATTGTAGCAATCTTGTTATAAATCCCGGATTTTGCGCCTTGTTCTTGTATTTTAAATCTTACTGTCGCCACATCACCTTTATCATTATATTGAATAGACCTTATTTGTAATACTGTAGTAGCAATATTACCGTATTTACTTATAGGGCTATTTTCTTTATCTCTTATACTTTTACTAAAATAATTATATACATTTTGGCTAGAAAGGAGCCTTACTATTGTATTATAATTATATTCATAATCCGCATTATTATATGTTTCACGAGCACGTAAATATTTTACAATGAAATAATTTTTAATAGATTCGTTTCTCGTAACAAAGTTTGAGTTATTAACACTATCTACTACAGTAGTAATACCTGTATTTTCTTCAACTTGAATTACAAAGGGTTTAATAGTTCTAGTTAAAGTTATTTCTTTTATAAATAACAATCCAATTATACATCCAATGGTTAAAATGAATATAAGAAGTAATAATAAATTGCGTTGCGCAAGAATAGTGGCGTAGCGATCATAATACCAGCTTCTGACCTCACTTACGACGTCATTTCCTTTTAAATTTATAACTTCTTTATTTTTATCTTCCATAAGCACCTAAGTTTTATACTATTTTTATAATATATTAAAAAATTAATATTTTCAACAAAAATTAAAATCTTAACTAAATTTTTACATAAGGGGCCAAGTTGCTTTAGGTTCTGTTACTAAATCATTAGTAAATCCTAGGCTCATTCGTTCTACTCCTACCCATGCAATCATCGCTCCATTATCCGTGCATAATTTAATAGGAGGGGATTTTATAGTTAAATTATTAGAATCAGTAATTTCTTTTAAACAACTAATAATATATTTATTTGCAGCTACACCACCTGCAATTACTAAATTTTCGATAATAATATTATTTTGTTTAACTAATTTTATAGCATTGCTAATTCTATCCTTTAAAATTTCTCCAACTGTAAATTGGAAAGAAGCGCATAAATCTACTATAATCTGCTCATTTAAATTATCAATTTTATCCAATGTTCTTTTTACTGCAGTTTTTAGACCTGAAAAGGAAAAATCACAATTATCACGTCCAACCATTGATTTGGGAAAAACATAAGCGTGTTTATTACCTTTAAGAGCGGCTTTTTCCACAGCCGGTCCGCCGGGATAACCTAATTGTAGCATCTTTGCTACTTTATCATAGGCTTCACCAACTGCATCATCAATTGTACTTCCAAGCTTAGTATAACTACCCACACCATGTACAATTAATATCTGACAATGTCCTCCAGAAACTAGAAGTAATAAGTATGGGAATTCTATTTTGTCAGTTAAACGAATTGTTAAAGCATGGCCTTCTAAATGGTTAACCGCTATTAAGGGTTTGTTTAAAGAAGCAGCTATTCCTTTTGCTGTCATTAAACCTACAAGAAGCCCACCAATTAATCCTGGGCCTGAAGTTACGGCAATTCCATCAATTTTGCTAATATCAATTTGAGCTTCAGATAAAGCTTCTTTTATAAGGTTAGGGAGATAATTAATATGAGCGCGAGCAGCAATTTCTGGCACTACACCTCCAAAGGGCGTATGTTCTTCAATTTGAGATAAAATTTTATGAGATAAAATATTTTTATTATTATCGACAATAGCTATCGATGTCTCATCACAACTTGTCTCGATTCCTAAAATATACATAATTTCCATATAAGCTAGCTTTCGTATAACATACAAAAATCACTTAAAATTGTAAAATTAATTGTTTAACTAAACAAGTAATTTGAATCCGAGTGTTGCTAAAATGTATTAATTTTATTTTAATTAATATCTGATTTATTAAATCAAAATTATAAAAATTAACTGAAATACGTGGTTATGCCTTATAAAAAATTAGATTTTGTTAGTGCAAAAAAAAGACCATATAGATAGTTAATGAAATTTATAACTAATTTATGGAGCGACTTTTAAGAATATTAATTAATATAAGTTTTTTAAGTTTAAATGTTAGAATATTTATAAAAGTACTAAAAATATAATTGCTAATTTTAATGTAAATAAGGAGTAAAATTTGCACATAATGAAATCATTATATTATATACAATTTCTTATCTATAAGTATTTATCATTTAAAAGTAAAATTTACGTTACATGCATAATTCAGGAATATCTACCCAATTCTCTTTTATTTTTACAAATAAATATAGGTGAACTTTTTTATCAAGCAGATCGGCGATATTTTTTCTAGCTTCCATACCAATCGTTTTAATCATTTCCCCACTTTTACCTACAACGATTGCTTTTTGGCTAGGTTTCATAACATAAATCACTTGATTTATCTTTAAAGAACCGTCGGGCTGTTCTTCCCAAGCTTCTGTTTCTACAGCTACATTATAAGGTATTTCTTTATGAAGTTTTAGAAATACTTGTTCACGTGTAAATTCTTGAGCTAAAAATTTTGATGGAGCATCAGTTATTTCATCTTCGCTAAAATGCCATTCACCTTCAGGCATTTTATCAAATAATATTTCACTAAGCTCTTTTACTTTTTCACCTGTTAAAGCAGAAATCATAAAAATTTCTTCAAATAAACTATAGTGAGCAAGTTTATTTGTAAGTTCTAATAATTTTGGTTTATCTACTTTATCAACTTTATTTAAAACTGCTGAGCAGGGTATTCCTTGGTTTTGTAGGTTTTTAATAATTATAATATCATTATCTGTAATTCCTTTAATAGAATCAAATAACATTAAAATATAATCAGCTTCATGAAGACCATGCCACGCAGCTTTTACAATAGATTTTTCTAATTTCCGGAAAGGCTTAAAAAGACCTGGAGTGTCAAAAAACACAATTTGCGTATCTTTAGATATTGCAATGCCTCGTATAACACTACGAGTAGTTTGTACTTTGGGAGAAACAATAGATATTTTTTCCCCTATTAAATTATTGAGCAATGTTGATTTTCCTGCGTTAGGTGATCCAACTAATGCTACTGTTCCAAATCTAGTCATACCCTTTACCCTTTACACTAATAAGAATTTATGTGTTTTACTCATAAATTTTGGTTTTCTATCTTCTAAAATTTTAGTTTAAGCCTGGTTAAATTAAAATGCATTATAATAAATTCAAAATTTTTAACATCTGCTCAGCGGCTAATCTTTCTCCTGCTTTTCGTGAGCCCGCTGAAACAACAATAGGTTCTATTCCTTCTACTTCAAGCTGAATTAAAAAAATTGGCGAGTGACCAGGACCCGTTTTTTCTTTAATTATATATAAAGGAATTTTTTTACCATTTTGTTGTGTCCATTCCTGAAGTTTACTTTTAGGATCTTTAGGTGGAGATTGCATGTTATCAAACATATCATCATAACATTCTAGAATAAATTTTTTAGCAACTTCAACACCACCATCTAAGTATATCGCACCTATTACAGCTTCAAAACAATTTTCTAAATTATTAGGCTTATTTTTTCCACCTTGAGATTCTTCACCATTAGATAATAATATTTGCTCGTTTAAATTGATTTTTAAAGCTACTTTATATAATGATTCGCTACATACTAATGCAGCTCTTCTTCTTGCTAAGTCACCCTCATTTTCATTTAAAAATTTGGTGATTAATACTTCGGAAACTACCATTGAAAGTACCGTATCGCCAAGAAATTCTAATCTTTCATAATTTTTAATTTTTTTATTATCACCAGTAACGCTTGGATGGGTAAGTGCTTTAATGATTAATTGATCATTTTTAAATTGGTATTTTAATACTTCATTGCACCACTTATGTATTTTTTGTATATCCGATTTCATAAAAAATTATAATAAATTCAATATTCTATTTATTCTAATACTATTTGGCCATTCCCAAAATTTCAAAAACGAATCTGAAATTGAGAAAAATATTACATCAGCTCTACCTACAATATTTTCCTCAGGTACGAAGCCAATATCTAATCTGCTATCATTTGAAAAGTCACGATTGTCACCCATCATAAAATAATGGTTTTCAGGAACGTTATATTTTTCAGTATTATCTAAAGCTCCGTTTTCATAGACATCCAAAACATAAAACTCTTTTCCATCAATTTTTTCAATAAATTTTGCAACGTTTTTATATTCTTCATCTGAATACACATCCTCAAATCTTTTTGGGACGGGATTATTATTAATAAATAAAACGCCACCGCGCATTTGAATTTTATCGCCTGGAAGACCTACGATTCTTTTTATATAATAGGTAGAATCATCATTTTTTTTGTGAAAAACAACGATATCTCCTCTTTTTGGCTTGCCAAACTTTAACACTCTTCCATCCCATAAATTAGGTGAAAAAGGAAGAGAATGTTTGCTAAAGCCATAAATATATTTATTTACAAATAAAAAATCCCCGATAAGCAAAGTTGGTTTCATTGAGCTTGAAGGTATTCTAAATGGTTCATAAGCAAATGATCGAATAAGTGTAGCTGCAATTAAAGCAAAAAGTAATGAATTGAGATTTTCAATTAATACTTTACGAAAATTATTATTATTTTTTTTTGTCATTTTGTTTCCTAGAATTGTTCAGTAATCAATGATTTTCCTGTCATGTCTGATGGTTGTTGTATACCCATAAATTTTAAAATGGTTGGAGCAATATCGCATAATCTACCATTGTTTAATTGTATATTGTGATATTTAGTGTTTTCTGAAATAACAATAAAAGGTACAGGATTTAATGTGTGAGCTGTATGAGGTAACCCGTTATTCTCCATTTGCTCTACATTGCCATGATCGGCAGTAATTAAGATTACATAATCTTTTTTTAAAGCTTTAGATATTACTTGAGAAAGGCAATTGTCTAATACTTCAACAGCTTTTACAGAAGCTTCGAAATTACCAGAATGACCAACCATATCACCGTTAGCATAATTTACTACAATAAACCCATATTCATCTTTTTCAATCTCATCTATAAGTCTGTCAGTTAACTCAAAAGCCGACATTTCAGGACATTGATCATAGGTCATAACTTGAGGGGAAGGTATCAAAGCTCTAGTTTCTCCATATACCGGTGCTTCAATTCCACCATTAAAAAAGAAAGTTACATGAGCATATTTCTCTGTCTCTGCAATTCTTAACTGCTTTATTCCATTCGTTGACACTATTTCTGAAATAGTATTATTAATAGGTATATTTTCAAAAATTGTATTCATTAATTTTGAAAGCTTATCAGAATATTCCATCATTCCGACTGCAATAGAAAATTTAATTTGTTTACTTCGTGGAAAATTATCAAATTCAGGTTCAAGCAAAGCTTTTAATATTTGTCTTACTCGGTCAGCTCTAAAATTACACATTAGAATGGCATCGTTATCGTTCATTCCTACATAACTTTCATGTACAGTTGGAACAATGAATTCATCAAAAATACCATTTAAGTAGCTTTCTTTTATTTCATGTAAAAAATTATTACTCTTTTTAGCATGAGCTGAGACTATGCAGTCATAGGCTGCTTGTATTCTTTCCCATCTTTTATCGCGGTCCATTCCATAGAATCTTCCCATAATGCTTGAAAGTTGTATGTTAGGTAATTCACGAATTTCATTTAATAAAATCTCAACATATTTTGTAGCGCTTTGAGGGGAAGTATCTCGTCCATCTAAAAAAGCATGAATATTTACTTTAATACCTTTTTCTGAAAGTAGTTTCGCTAAATAAATAATGTGATTTTGATGAGAGTGAACTCCTCCATCTGAGAGTAAACCTATTAAGTGGCAGGTACCATTAGTAATTTTTAATTTACTAACTAATTCCTCAATTGCTTTATTTGTTTTTAATTCATTATTTTCTATAGCTTGGTCTATTCTAGGAAGATCTTGTAATATTATTCTTCCACTTCCAATGCTCATATGACCAACTTCTGAATTTCCCATTTGACCTTCAGGTAAACCTACAGCTAAGCCTGAAGTTTCAAGAACTGAATGAGGAAAGTTTGAAAATAAATAATCAAAATATGGAGTGTTTGCTGAATGAATAGCATTATTTTGAGTAGAATGATTATGCCCAAATCCATCTAAAATGCATAACAAAACTTTTTGCATTAATGTTCCTCTACTCTAACTCTATACTGATGTTTACCTAACCTTTCGCCAGTTTTAATATAATGACATATACGGGCTATTTTAGTAATACAATCACCTACACGTTCAATATTTTTTATTGTAAATATAAAATTCATGTATATTTCTATACTTGACTTATCGGTACATGCAACCATTTTATCTTCAATTTTTTGAATAATTAATCTTGTGATCATATCAACTTCATCATCGAATTCACAGATTTGGTTGTAAGGTACGTTTTCTTTTTTTAAATTTAAATTCTGGCTTATGCTTTCATGCATACTGATAATTTTTTTCATTAAATTTTCAAAATCATTTAATAGATCAGCATCGATTTGTCTTGCGTAATTACAAGCTCTTTTAGCAGTGTTTTTAGCTAAATCGCCCATTCTTTCAATAGTAATAATTAATTTTAATGCAGAAACTATAAATCTTAAATCTATTCCCATAGGTTGTCTGAGAGCTAAAAGATTAGTTGCTCTTTGTTCAATTTGTGTATCTAATTTATTAACTGTTTTATCTATTTCTCTTGCTTCAGTTACTGCTTCTACTGTAGGCGTTTGCCAATTATTTCCTGCTATTACTAATTCTTCATGAACGTGATTCATCATTTCATTCATTGCATTCACTAAAAGATCAAGATCATGATCATATGAATGTACAGTATGTTTTACCACAAATTGCTCCGCCTAAACTCTATTGTTATTTCCACGATGGTATGGGTGATTATGTAAAATACTATAAGCTCTGTAAAGCTGTTCTGCAAGCAATATGCGAACAATTTTATGTGGCCAAGTCATTTTGCTTAATGATAAAACAAAATGCGATTTATCAATTATTGTTTGACTTAAACCGTCTGCTCCCCCTATTAGAAAGCTTATATTATTATAACTCATTTGTTTTTCATTTAAATAGTTTGCAAATTCTTTACTTGTAAGCTCCTTGCCAATTTCATCAAGAGCAATAATTAAAGAATTATTAGGTATTGCTTCTAATAAATTTTTTGCCTCTTTTTCTTTAGTTTCGTCATTAAATTCATTTATTTTAATATTCCACTTAAGTCTCTTCGTATATTCTTCAATTAAAAAATATTCTGAAGATTTTTTATTAATTTTACCTATGCAATTAATATATATATTCATTTTTTTAAATTTATTTTTATTTAGAAAGATTTTTACCTTTACGTTCTATAAACTCAATTTTTTCTTTCCCCTCTAATTCAGGAAGTTTTTTAAAATATTTTTTATCTAAAAAATAAATTTTAACTCCAAATTTTTGCATAGTTTTTAGTGTTGAAGAGAAATTTAGCTGATCTAATGGAACTACAGGAATATTAGTTGTCCATTCATAAATTCCTAGCCCTTTATTCTCATCGTAATAAAAATCTTTAGCGGGAAGTAAATAGATTGCTCCACCTTTATCCGCTTTATAAAATTTTTCTAAATCTGAAATTATTAAATATACATCGAAATCTTTATTTTCTTCATAGGATTGAATGAATTGGTGAACCCAAGAATCATCCCAACGAAATAAAAAACAGCTAGCTAGTTTTAAAGAAGGAGTAGCGAAAATAACAGCACCCTCTTTTTCATCTCTTACATAATGTGATTGTGGTTTAATAACCTCTATTTTGCGAGTATTAGAACCATGAAATAAAACATCAAAAGGAGCTTGTTTAGTTTCTGCATAAGCAATGTTAATAGCAGTAACTAATATTACTAAAAGTAAGTTATATAATATTCTCATATTATTTCTTCTAATTTACCGTTAGTAATAGAAAATTTTCTATCCAATTTATTTGCAAGCTCAACGTTATGGGTAACAATAATTGCCGAAGTATTATTTTTATTTAGTGTCGAACGCATTATTTGAAATACATTTTCAGCAGTTTGAGGGTCGAGATTACCTGTAGGTTCATCGGCAAGTAAGATTTTTGGATTATGTACAAGAGCGCGAGCAACAGCAACACGTTGTTGTTCTCCACCAGAGATTTGACTAGGATAATGAGTGATTCTATGGCTTAAGCCAACTTGTTCTAAAATATTTACCGCTTTTTCCTTAGCATTATTTGGGCTTACATTATTTAACAGAGAAGCCATCATAACATTTTCTAAAACAGTAAAGTCTTTTAAAAGATTATGGAATTGATATACAAATCCCAATTTTTCAGCTCGAATATTGGTTTTGATATTATCGCTTATTTCATTACAAATAACATTATCTATTATTATCTCGCCACTATCCGCAGTGTCCAACAATCCTGCAATTTGGAGTAAAGTAGTTTTGCCGCAGCCAGATGGTCCAACAAGTGCAATCATTTCACCCGCGTTAAGCTCAAAGGTAATATTATTTAATACATTGATTTTGATTTCACCTGCCTGAAGATAAGTTTTGTATATATTTTTTAATGTTAGTGTTTTACTCATTTCTTAATGCCTCCGCAGGGTTGACATTTGCAGCTTTGAGTGCAGGGAAAATTGTAGCTGTAATACATAAAATTAAAGCTACAATAATTATTTTTCTAACATCGCCATAATCAACCTTAGCTGGAAGATTATGTAAATAATATACTACAGGATCAAAAAGGTCGGTGGAAGTTATAGATTCTAAAAACCTTCTTACGCGCTCAATATTTTTAGCGAATAATACTCCAGTTATTACCCCAAAAGTAGTACCTCCAAAACCGAGTATGGTCCCCATGTAAACAAATATTCTTATAATCATTGATTTAGGTGCGCCAATTGTTCTTAAAACCGCTATATCATATTTTTTGTCATAAACAAGCATATATAGGCTTGAAATAATATTAAAGGCAGCGACAATAATTATTAAAGTTAGAATTAAAAACATAACAGCTCTTTCAATTTCTAAGGCTGAAAGAATTTGAGAATTCTGATATTTCCAATCTTCTACGCTGTATCTTCTATTAATTTTTTTAGCAATAATTTTTGTCATTTTATCGCTATTTGTTGGGTCAGTAATCATTAATTCTAAATTACTAATTTTGCCGGGCATTTGAAAAAGAAGCTGGGCGCTGTCCATTTGCATAAATGCAAGAACGTTATCATATAAATATGACCCTGAGCGAAATATTGCCGCCACTTTAAATGTTTTAAATCTTGGTACTCTTCCTAAAACAGTGGGGATACTATTAGTAGTTACTATTTTTACTTCATCACCTGGCTCAACGCCAATACTTTGAGCTAAATTTTCTCCTAATAATAAAGAATTTTCATCAGTTAAATAGTCTTTAATATTTCCTTGAACTATATTATTATAGATTTGATTTTTAGTTTTAAGATCTTCATTTGAAATTCCACGTATTAATGCCCCTGCAGAATTTCCTGTATTAAGCATCATTACTTGTTTTTCGATAAGCGGAGTAATTTTAGTAATTTCTTTTATTTCTTTAATTTGGTTAATCACTTCCTGTGGGTAACTAATGCCTGACTGGCTACCTTTTACAGTAACGTGCCCTGCAACTCCCAAAGTAATTCTTGTAAGTTCATCTCTATAACCATTCATTACAGACATAACTACTATTAAAGTTGCTACGCCCAGTAATATTCCAATAGTAGCAAAAGCTGAAGTTATGGAAATAAATCCACTTTTGTGTTTGCTATGTAAGTAGCGTAAAGCAATTTTTAATTCTAATTTAATATTCATTGGATTTAAAAAATTAACAAAAATGTTATATAAAGGTTAATATTATTAATAAAATACCAGTATTTGCTAAAAGATCAAGCCTGTTAAAATTAAATATTTTTAAAATTAGTTTAACGTTAAAAAGTTTTTATAATATAATTTTTCTTTATAAATCAATAAGTTATAGCAATAGTTAATAAATAGTTAGTAAACATATTGACTTTTACTATTATTTAATACTATTTTAGTGGTAAAATTTATATAGGAATTTATAAATGAGTTTAGAAAAAACTTACCGCGCAGGTTGTGAGGCAAAGAATAAAGTAGTTTTAGAAGTAAATGGCGGAATTGATATTACTTTTGATGAAGGAACCGTAGAAAAAGTATGGGATAAATTTATAAGTAACAAATTATTAACGTGTAATGAATATAAATTTCTTATAACAAATCTTGATTATTTTACTACCGTATATTTTGGTGATGTTGGGGCTGGCAGTAGCTCAGAAAATATTGATAATCAAAAAGAATGTTTACGTGATGAAATTAATTCATCATTTTATGAAATGTGGTTTTCCTTTTTAGCTCGTTATTCGCTGTTTTTAAAAGAAATAAATAACGCAATAGAAAGTGCAGATGCTAATAAATCAAAAAAGAATATACCGATAATTTCTTTAGCTGAAGAAAATGAAGAAGTGCATATTTCTCAAAATGCTGTTACAGAGAATGATAATATTACGAATAAATACTTGGAAATATTTCAGTCAACAGTGGAAAATTTTAATGAGTTAACAGAGCAACTTTCTAGCTTACTAATTGAACAATCAAAGTTGTATAAAAAATATTTAACAAACCCCGCAGCATATATCTTAAAAGAATTAAATGATGAGGAAAGAAAGGCTATATCTAACCTAGAAGATGTAGGCGAGTATAATTTACTTTATATGAAAGATATATTAAGTAAATTACCTACAATTTTAAATATGGAGCTTAAGGAAGCTCAAGAATTTTTACTTGAAATAAAAATATCTGTGGCGAAAGCTCAAATTAATTACGAAAGCTTTAAAGTAAAGTGTGATAAATATAATGAACTTCAAGATAAAATAAAAGATCTAGAAGATTCTAAAAAATATAATCAAGGTCCTCAGCTTTAAATTTATATAAAGCTCAAGTATCTTTCGAAACTATTTGAGCTTTATTACTCCACTTTTTTGATTTAAAGATATAAGATTATAAAATCATTGCTACATTAAGTATTTGTTAAATACCTCATGATAAAGTAATATTAAAAATAGGGGTGTTTTTAATGTCACTTTCATCCAATAAAGAAAAAACAATTCAAGGCTTTATTTTCGAAATAGAAATAATCTATAATTTAATAAAAAAACATACTCAATTAAAAGTTTTTAAAAATTTGTTTGAAGCGCTAGAAGCCATAGAAGTAACATATATAAAACGCTTTCAAGGTCAAAGTTTTGCTAAAAGTTATTTGATAAGTAAGGGGGTAGATCTTAAAAATAAAACCTCTTTCACTTACGGAAGTTATGAAACGAGCAAACATAAAAAATATTACGAGATTTTATTTAAGGAAAAAAAAGATAAATTAGATTTTTTTTATCTATTTAAAGCGTATTGTAAAGAATTTAATATAACCGCAGCTTTATTTAAAAATGTCGGGTACTCAATAATTTTACAATATCCAGAAGATGAATCTTTTATTATACCTATCTTAAATTTAGTAAATAAATCTTTAAAAAATAGTCCTGAAGAAATATTTGCATTATATCATTATTTGTATAACTTTTTTAAAAATAATCAAACCAGTTATAATGCGCAATATATTTATAGATTAGCCTTAGTAAAATTAATAAGTCTATCATGTAAAAATAGAAGTTATCAAAATGCTTTTTTGTACTGGGGTGAAGTCGTTAGCAATAATATAGATATGCAATTGTTAGAGATTAAAGAAATAATAGAAGCGCTACATTTTGAAAAAAATTGTCATTATAATAAAGATAAAAGAGAAAAATATGACTTATATAAAAGTATATATAATTTTGTAGTACCTCAACTTATTAATCCTCACTATTATATATATTATAATATAACGTTAGTTAATCTAATAAATTTAGCTTGTTCAATAAAAGAATATAAAGAAGCTTCAGAATATAGTGATGAATTAATTAGTAAAAAAATACCATTTTCCATTGAAACCGCTTTAAATATAATTAAAGCATTTTATAATTATTCAATAAATAAAGAAAATAAAGAAGATTATTTATTAAGAATAAAGTTAATAATAACTTTTGCTGTAAAGAATTCTCCTTCATTTCCAAAAGCAATTGACTTATATTTTTCTAAAGATAAAGAAATAATTAAAATTAAAAATGATTCTTTAATAGAATTGCAAAAACATCAGAAAGAAAAAGAAGTGTTTATTCAATATGATTCAAATGATGTTAAAACAGGTAACTTAAGAGCTGTTAATAAGGTTAATGTATCAGGGGTAATAGCTCAAGGTGAATTTAGAAATTTAACTACTATTTCTATTCATACAAATACGGTAACATCTAAGAAGTAAAATTTTTAATTTTTTTCTTAAAAATAACATAGACAATTATGTTAGTCAAAATTACTACTAAACCACTAAAGAATACATCACTTACAAAATGCCCACCTTGTGCAATTCTTCCAATACCAAAAATAATTCCAAGTAATATACCTATAACCATTCCTGATACGCGAAGGCTAGGTGAAATGAAACTTAAAGCTGTGAAATAAAATCCCATTGAAGCATGACCTGAAACAAAGGAGCAATTATTTTTACATTCGTTAGAATAATGCCAAGCTGGCATAAAGTTTTTTTCACCCCCAAATGTTATGATTTGGTTTGGTCTTGGTCTTCCCATATTTTCTTTAAGGGCAGTATTAACTATTAAACCTGGTCCTAATGCCATACAAATAGTTAAATATAATGCTTTATATAAATACTCATTCTTTTTAAGAAAAAAATAAATTATACTAACTAGTAAAGTCGCTATTACTATGTAAGAAAGTACCGGAACTAATTTATGAAAAAATAAAGCTACGGGGTGATTTTTTAAATAAAACCCTTGCTCTTTTTCATAAACATAATTTGCAATAAATAAATCTATTTCAGGGTAAAAAATTAAAAGTAAGCTTATTATTACTAATAAGCAATTAATTATGAGTTTTAAATAATTTGGCATGATAAGCGCATATTTTTGGTGATTTTATATGATTAGCTAAAGGAGTGATTTCTTTTAATAATTGTACATTGCTCTCTTTCATATCACAATTTTTTGAAATTATAATTGCATTATTATACTCGCCATAGGCTTTTTTGGTAAGATCATAATGATCTTTAATCTCACTTTTAGCGGATAATTTTAAAATTTGCTGGTGCGGAATATTGCAATAATATAAGCACCATGAAAGTAATTTTCTTTCATCTATTAGTACGAATGGTTTTTCATATTTATTATAAAGTTCATGAACTTCTTTACCGAAATTATTCCATCCCTTGATACGATAAAGTGGGGATTGAGTGGAAATTGGTAAAAGGTTTATTCCAAACCAAACGGTAATTATAAAAACATTGAATAAAACGCCAGAATTTAAAAGTTTTTTATTAGTTTTATTAAATATTATAGAAATTAAAATTATAAAGCCAATAAATGAAGGAGCTGCCCAATTTATATTTGCTCCGGAAATCAGACTTAATAAAGATATAAATAATAAAAACGTAATTGATATTATAAATAATAACCTATATTTAGGATTGTTTTTTACATTACGAATAAAGTCTTTATTGAGAAAGAGTAATAGAAAACATATAAAAAGTATTGGGCCAATAATTAGTGATTGACCTAGAAAAAATTCAAAAAATTTATTTGGGTATATAAAAGCCCTATCAAGTTTACTAATATCTTTAGTATGTTTAAAGCTTGCAAAGTGATTGTTATAATTCCACCACAAATTTGGTGCGAAAGTAATTAAAGAAACTATTCCTGAAATAACTAAATGCTTAAAATTTTTAAGTAAATCTTTTTTTTCTAAAGTAAGAATGAATATAAAATATCCAATATAAAAAAGACCAGCATTATATTTGCTTAGTAAAGCAAATCCTATAGTAATACCTAAAAGTATTGTTAATGAAATTGTTGGTTGCTCAAAATTTTTTAAAAGAATATAAGTTCCTAAAGCCCAAAATAAAAGCAATAATACATCAGTTGAAATTACTACTGAGGAAACGCAGATTGCAGGGAGTGTAAGATAAATAAAAAAAGAATAAATTGCGTTTTTATCAATTTCTTTATGGGTTAAGTATATTATCCAAGCTGTTAAAAAGTGAATTACAGGTGCAAAAAATCTAACCCCAAATTCATTACTTCCAAATATGTTAGTACTTAGCCAAATTATCCAGGCAATTAATGGTGGTTTTGAATAATAGCCAAAATCTGGAGATAATGACCAAAAGTAATATTGAGCTTCGTCTGCATATAAATTTAAATCAGTAAAATATAAAAAAATGAGACGTAAAATTATTAAAAGAATACTAAATAATAAAATAAATTTATTCGAATTAATTTTTAGAGCTTGCATAAAACTTAATATTAATAATACTTAAATTAAATAAATAAACAAAAGAGCAATAGAATGAGCGCTAAAGTTTTAATAATCAACGGTCCAAATCTTAATATGCTTGGAACTAGAAATCCAGAAGTTTATGGTTTTAACACAATTTTTGATATTGAGCAAAATTGCCATGATTTTGGTAGTGTGCATAATTTAATTATTGATTTTCGTCAATCAAATAATGAAGGTGAGATAATTGAATGGATTCAAGAATCAGAAAAATTTGATGCTTTAATCATAAATGCCGCTGGTTTTACTCATACATCTATAGCCATTCTTGATGCTTTATTAATGCTAACAAAGCCAATTATTGAAGTGCATATTACAAATATTTATAAGCGTGAAAAGTTTAGAAGAAAATCACTTGTATCACGTGCAGCAACAGGAGTGATTTCAGGTTTTGGAGCTAATAGTTATATATTGGCTCTCCACGCAGTTTTAGAATTAGTAGAATAATATGCAAAAATTTAAAATATTAGGTACGATGAGTGGTACCTCTTTCGATGGAGTTGATCTGGCTTTCATTGAAACGGATGGTGAACAAATTTTTGAATTGGGTAATTATAGACTTTATGAATATCCAGAATCTATTAAACAAACTTTAAAATGTCAGAATTTATCAATAAAAGAATTGTTGTGTCTAGAAAAAGAAATTTCAGAGTTTTATGTTAAAGCAATTATTGATTATAAGATTCAAGAAAAACGTGAAATAGATTTAATTGGGTTTCACGGGCAGACTATAATACATATTCCTAGAGATAGTCTCACCCTTCAAATAGGTAATCCTTCCTTGATTGCTGCAAAAACTAAAATAGGAGTAATAGCAGATCTTAGAAGATTTGATATGGCGTTAGGTGGACAGGGTGCGCCAATTGTTCCAGTGTATCATAAAGCATTATTTAAAAAACAAATTAAAGAACCGTTTTGTGTGTTAAATATTGGTGGAGTTGCTAATTTAACTTATATTGATGATGAAAATATTATAGCTTTTGATACAGGGCCGGGCTCTGCTTTAATTGATGATTATATTTTAAAATTTTTTAATAAGCCTTATGATAATGAAGGAAAAATAGCAAGATCAGCAGGGTTTTTAAATATGCAAATCCCTGAATTGACTTCCTGGCTTGATGATGAATATTTTTATAAATCTTATCCTAAATCTTTAGATCGTGAACATTGGCATAATTTAGTTAAAAATACAGAATTAAATGGAGAATCGTTAATTGCTGTTTTAACTGAATTCACTGCTTTAACAATTGAAAAAGCTATAAATTTACTTCCTAATAAACCAGCTAGAATTATTACCTGTGGTGGTGGTAGGAAAAATAAATTTATGATGGAACGAATTGAAGCTTTAACCTCAATTAATGTAGAAAATATCGATAGTTATAACTTAAATGGTGATGCCATTGAAGCGCAAGCAATAGGTTTTATTGCTGCGCGTATTAAAAATGGCTTGGAATATACTTATCCAACTACTACTGGGGTTACTCAACCGGTTGGCGGCGGCGCCTTCTATCAACCTTGGTAATAGTATGATCTTGGATTTCTGAAAATCTTTTCTTAATATAATCATCGATAGATTTTACTAAATCATCCATGGTCAATCTGTAAAAATGATCGGCGCCTGGAATTACTTGATAATCAATTTCAGTATTCTTTTGTTTAGAGATTTTAGATAAAAGTTTACTTATTGATTCCTCAGGAGCTACTGAATCCTTTTCAGCTCCTACTACAAGTCCTGAAGAAGGGCAAGGAGAAAGAAATGAAAAGTCGTATAAATTTGCTGGAGGAGAAACTGCTACGAATCCATGAATTTCTGGTCTACGCATAAGTAATTGCATAGCGATCCAAGCCCCAAATGAAAAACCTGCAATCCAAAAATTATTTGAAGAAGGGTTTTGTAATTGTAACCAATCTAATGCAATTGCAGCATCAATAAGTTCTCCAACTCCATTATCAAATGTGCCGCTCGATTTACCAACGCCACGGAAATTAATACGTAATGTAGAAAAACCGTTTCTTACAAAGGTATGGTAAACATTATAAACAACCTTATTATTCATGGTACCACCATGTAACGGATGAGGGTGCAAAATTAATGCTGTCGGTGCATTTGGTTCTGCACTATGGTTATATTTACCTTCAATTCTTCCTTCCGGACTACTTATTATTACTTCCGACATAAATATTTTGCTCCTAATACTTGACTAAAATAGTGGGTTATTATATGTTACCTATATATTAAAACGAAATAACATTTTTTGCAAATAATAACCCACTAAACTTTAATAAAGAGATGTTTTATGATGCTAACCTCACGAGGTAGATATGCAGTAATGGCTATGGTCCATATGGCTAAAGCTGCTGATAAAACTATTCCTATCTCATTAGGTGAAATTTCAGTAGAACAGAATATACCTCTTAATTACTTAGAGCAAATATTTGCAAAACTTAGAAAAAATAACTTAGTTACTTCAACAAAAGGTCCTGGTGGCGGGTATAGACTTAGTCGTAAACTTAAAGAAATTAATGTAGGGGAAATTGTCCAAGCAGTAGAAGAGCCAATAAAAATAACTCGTTGTAATAATGAAGAAAAATTACGCTGTATGCCAAATCAAACTAAATGTCTTACCCACAATCTTTGGGAAGAACTAAGTAAAGAAATAGAAAAGTATTTAGACTCAGTAACTTTAGATGATTTCAGTAATGGAAGGTTTGTCCATGTATAATGGTAGAATATATTTTGATACTAATTCTACTACACCATTAAATTCATCTGTTATACAGAAAATGAATGAAATGGCAGGTATCCCACTTAACCCTTCCTCTATTCATAGTTTTGGTAGAGAAGCGAGGAAAGTATTAGAAGAAGCTAAAGTTAATATTTGTAAGTTATTGAATATTGATCAAAAAAAATATCATGTTGTGTTTACAAGCAGTGGGACTGAAGCAAATAATTGGGTGTTTAAAGGTTTAGAAGAATTTATTCCTGTAATTTCTGCGGTAGAGCATATTTCTGTTTTAAGTAGCGCTGGTGAAAACAAGCTGATTATAAAAGTAGATAGTAATGGAATTATAGATTTAAAGCATTTAGAAGAAATATTACAGACTTTAAAGAATGAAAATCATAAAAATGTAATTATATCAGTTATTTATGCAAATAATGAAACAGGTGTTATTCAACCTATAAACGAAATAATTGAAATAGCTAAAAAATATGGCGCTATAGTTCATTCTGATATGATTCAGGCAATAGGAAAAACCTATGTTAATTTTAATGAGTTAGATCTCGATTTGTTTACAATTTCAGCTCATAAAATTAATGGTCCTGTTGGTATAGCAGCGCTTTTCATAAAAAGAAATCTACCTATCAAACCAATGTTTGTAGGTGGAGGACAAAATCAGGGTTTAAGAGCTGGAACAGAAAATGTAATAGGTGTTATTGGTTTAAAAACAGCTATAGAAGAAGCGATTAGTAATTTAAATGAATATATATTACATTGTAAAAACCTAAGAGATTATATAGAAGAAAATATTTTTTCAATTACTAAGGATGCTAAATTTATTGGGAAAAATGTAGAAAGGCTTCCTAATACCTCAAGCATTTATATGCCAGGAGTAAGTAATGAAACACAGCTTATTAGTTTTGATATGGAAAGCATATCTGTAAGTGCAGGGTCAGCTTGCTCATCAGGAAGAATAGCTGCGTCTCACGTATTAATCGCATGTGGTATTGGAGAACAAGAAGCTAAAAATATTATTAGAGTTAGTTTAGGAATACAAAATAATAAAGACGAAGCGGATAAATTTATAAATTTATGGCGAAAAATATACGAAAATAATCAAAGAAAAGTGGCTTAAAGGGACAAATTATGACATTAAAATTACCTATTTATATGGATTATCAAGCAACTACACCTGTAGATCCTAGAGTGTTAGAAGAAATGTTACCGTATTTTACTGAAAAATTTGGCAATCCTCATTCTAGATCTCATACATATGGGTGGGAAGCAGAAGAGGCGGTGGAAAAAGCTCGTGAACAAATTTCAAGTTTAATAGGTGCAGATCCAAGGGAAATAGTATTTACTTCTGGGGCTACAGAATCAAATAATTTAGCAATTAAAGGGGTGGCTAATTTTCATAAAGAAAAGAAAAATCATATAGTTACCGTTGTAACTGAACATAAATGTGTACTTGATGCTTGCAGGCACCTTGAACAACAAGGATTTAAAGTCACTTATTTGCCAGTAAAAACTAATGGTCTTATAGATTTAAATGTACTTGAAAATGCAATTACTGATGAAACTATTTTAGTTTCTGTTATGGCTATTAATAATGAAATTGGCGTTATACAACCATTAAAAGAAATAGGAGCGCTTTGCCGTAGAAAAGGTGTATTTTTTCATACTGATGCAGCACAAGCTTTTGGTAAAATTCCCCTCAATGTTGAAGAAATGAATATCGATTTGCTTAGTATTTCAGGGCATAAAATTTATGCTCCTAAAGGAATAGGGGCGCTTTTTGTTAGAAGAAAACCTAGAATAAGGTTAGAACCTTTAATCAATGGTGGTGGCCAAGAAAGAGGGCTAAGGTCAGGAACGGTATCACCCGCACTTGTAGTAGCTTTAGGTAAAGCTGCAGAAATTGCTAAGAATGAAATGCAAGAAGAATATGCTAGATTAAAAGCAATTAGTAAAAAGTTTTACGACGAAATAGTAGAAAAAATTCCTGATATATTTTTAAATGGAGATCTTGAGCAAAGATACCCAGGTAACTTAAATTTAAGTTTTGCATATATAGAAGGAGAATCAATGCTTATGTCAATTAAAGACCTTGCGGTTTCTTCAGGTTCAGCTTGTACTTCTGCTTCACTCGAGCCTTCATATGTTTTAAGAGCTTTAGGTGTGGAAGATGAACTTGCGCACACTTCAATTAGATTTGGTTTTGGTAGGTTTACAACAGATGAAGAAGTAGAATATGCGCTTGGTGTAGTTACAAAAAATATTGATAAATTAAGAGCTTTAAGTCCACTTTGGGAAATGGTACAAGAAGGAATAGATCTTAAATCTATTAAGTGGACAGGACATTAATTATAATTTAATTAGGAATAATTTTAATATACGCTTAAGGATTATGGAGGAATTATGGCATATAGTAATAAAGTGATTGATCACTATGAAAACCCAAGAAATGTAGGTTCATTAGATAAAAATGATCAAACAGTAGGAACAGGGCTTGTTGGAGCTCCTTCATGCGGTGATGTAATGAAATTACAAATAAAAGTTAACGAGCAAGGACTTATAGAAGAAGCAAAATTTAAAACTTTTGGTTGCGCTTCTGCTATTGCTTCTAGCTCTCTTGCAACAGAGTGGATTAGAGGTAAAACTTTAGAAGAAGCACAACAAATCAAGAATTCTGATATTGCTAAAGAATTATCATTACCTCCAGTTAAAATTCATTGTTCGATTTTAGCTGAAGATGCTATTAAAGCAGCTATTCAGGATTTTAAAAATAAAAAATCGTCTGATGGTGATTGTGAAATTGAAAAATTAGCAGATGTATAAATATGGCTTTTCCTCAAATTATAACTATTACTGAAAATGCCAAAGCGCGGATTGAACATTTATTATCTCTCCGCAATAAACCTTCAGTAGGTATTAGAATAGGTATTAGATCAGGTGGATGTAACGGACTTACCTATACCGTAGAATATGCTGATAATATAACTGAATTTGATACAATAGTTGAATATGAAGGTGTTAAAGTTTTAATTGATAGAAAAGCAGAGCTTTATCTTCTCGGTACTCAAATGGATTATGTCGAAGGTAAAATGAAATCAGGGTTTACTTTTACAAATCCTAATGTAAAAGGCCAGTGCGGTTGTGGCGAATCATTCCACGTTTAAAATTTATGTCTAAAAATTATTTTGAAATATTTGACTTAGAATTAAAACTTACAATTGATCTTGTTAAGTTAAGACAAAAATATTTTGAACTTCAAAAAATATATCATCCAGATTCCCAGAATCACAATGATTTGGAAATGTGCTTAAAAATTAATGAAGGATATAGAATATTATCCTCCGATATTCTAAGAACTTCATATTTATTAGAACTTGAAAATATCTTTATTAATAAAGAAAATACTACTATAAAGCCAAAGCCTGAAATATTAATATTAGCGCTTGAAAAAAGGGAAGAATTAGAAAACGAATCTGACATAAATAACCTTCGTAAAATTCAAAAAGATGCGCAAAATAAATTTAATGATTTAAAAGATATTTTTGAAAAATTATATTTGCAAAAAACTTTTAATAAAGCTGCAGAGATTGCTATTGAAATGCAATATATGAATAAATTGATTGAGGAAACAATCAGTAAGATAAACAAAATTTTGGAAGAGATATAAATAATGAATTTATATGATATTTATGAGCCAGGGCAAACTCCCTTACCTCATCAAAATGATGATATTTTAGCTCTTGGAATAGATTTAGGTACTACCAATTCTTTAATAGCCTTAGCAAAAGATGGTAAAGTAGAAGTTATATGTGATGAATTTGGTAATAGCATATTACCCTCAATTATACATTTTAATGACAATGGAGACATTGACCATTATGGAAAAAACTCAGTTTCTTCAATAAAAAGATTTATTGGGAAGAGTTACGAAGAAGTAAAAAACTCTAATATATATAATATTATTGATTGTTATGAAGGTAACCCTGGAATTAAAATTGGGTCAAAAATATATACACCAGTAGAAATATCAGCTGAAATTTTAAAACAGTTAAAAAAAAGAGCTGAAAAGGCTTTAGGCAGAGAGGTTAGTAAAGTTGTAATTACAGTACCTGCATATTTTGACGATGCCAAAAGACTAGCTACTAAAGATGCAGCTTTATTAGCAGGATTAGATGTTTTAAGGCTGATTAATGAGCCAACAGCTGCTGCTGTAGCCTATGGATTAGATAAAAAAAAGCAAGGGCAATATCTAGTATATGATTTAGGTGGGGGTACTTTTGATATATCTCTCCTTAAAATGGAAAATGATATTTTTCAAGTTGTTGCAACAGGTGGAGATAGTGAATTAGGTGGCGATGATTTCGATAAGCTTATTGCAGAAGAAATGCTAAAAACTATAGATGGGCTACTTTATAAAGAAGCTTTAAGAATCGCTCGTAAATTAAAAGAAGAATTAACTGATAAAGAAAAAGCAGAATATGAAAACTTTACTTTAACTCGGGAGCATTTTGCTAGTTTAACTAAAGATTTAGTAAATAAAACTATAAAATTAACTAATAAAGTTATAAATGATTCTAGGCTATTACCAAATGAAATAAATGGAATAGTGCTAGTTGGTGGTTCAACTAGAATGCCTGTAATAAAAGAAAAGCTTAAAGATATTTTTCCTATTACCATTTATGATGATCTTGATCCGGATAAAATTGTAGCAGAAGGGGCCGCTATTCAGGCTGAAAGCTTAATTAAAGGCTCTAATCATTTATTAGTTGATGTAAATCCTCTTTCAATCGGACTTGAAATAATGGGTGGAATGGTTGAAAAAATAATTCCTCGTAATTCAACAATCCCTGCAAGTTTTATTCAAGAATTCACTACATATCAAGATGGGCAAAGTGGAATGTTATTTCATATTGTACAAGGGGAAAGAGAACTCGCTAAAGATTGCAGATCACTTGCGAAATTTGAATTAAAAGGAATTCCTTCAATGAAAGCGGGTATTCCACGGATTAAAATTAAATTTGTTATAGATGCGGATGGATTGCTCACAATTTCTGCTTGGGAAGAAACTTCAAGTGTTAGGCAAACTATACATGTTCAACCAAGTTATGGTCTTCCTCATGAAGTAATAAGGACTATGTTGTTTGATGCGATTAGTCATGCTGAAGAAGATTTAAATGCTCGAAAGCTTTTAGAAGTAAAAAGTGAAGCTGAAAGATTGATTTATCAAGTTAACCAGGTTAAATCAGAAATAGAAAATTATCTGGAAAAAGATTTAAAGGAAGAAATATCTTTAGGGGTCGATGAATTAAAAAGATCGCTAGAATTGAATAAGCAAGATCTTATAAGCACAGAGATGAAAAAATTTGAAAATACTATAGAAAAACTTGCTGAAAAGCATTTAGAGCTTAAATTTTCATCAAAACTTCAAGGTATTAAAATAGAAGATTTAGAAAAATTATCTAAATAATTCGGTTAGTAATAAATAAATTTACTCTAAAGTAGAATTAATAGGTTAAAAAACAGTTGATTCTATATTAGTACTTATGTAATTTACGTTTGTTTTAGGAGGAATATATGGTTGAAACAGTTAAAGTTAATTTTTTAAACGCTGATGGCTCAGAGGTCACAGTTGAAGCTCCAATAGGTATATCTTTATTAGAAGTTGCGCATGCAAATGACATTGATCTTGAAGGTGCCTGTGAAGGCTCTCTTGCATGTTCAACATGTCATGTTATAGTTGATGAAGATTGGTATGATTTATTATCACCAGCTAGTGAAGATGAAGAAGATATGTTAGATTTAGCATTTGGTTTAACACATACTTCTCGTTTAGGGTGTCAAATTATTTTGACAGAAGAATTAGATGGGATAACAGTAAGATTACCTTCAGCAACTAGAAACATGAGTTTATAATATGGCCCTTAATGTTAGAAGAGTTTTCTCACTTTTTGTAGTATTAGTTATTTCTTATACAATGATTTGGTATTTTATTGAATCACAAATTGTAAGGAATGTACTAGATGGTTTGAAGCGAGTTCAAGCTGATGTAATATACTCAAGAGTAGAATATAGTGGGTTTCCATTTAAATTCGGAGTTTCTTTTCATAACATTAAAATAAAGGCTAAAAATGTCCTTGAAGGTTCTAAGATTTTAGAAATAGAAGGTGAGGGTGATTTTAAAATTAATACTAATCTACTTATGTCAGATCTTCAACTTACCTTACCAAAAAAATTGAGAATAGAAATTGATAATCGAGATAGATTGATAGCAGAAGCAGTAAATAATAGTGTAATGAATCTATCTATGGCCTTTGATAGTACATTTTTCTTTAGAAAAATTGGTAAAGATGGTGATATAAATCAGCTTATAAATGATCATGCAACATATTATAAAATTGAAGGAAGTGAACCGCGCAAAGTAGAAGTTTATATTGCAAGAAAGAAAGTAGCAGAAATTAATTCCAAAAATATGCTATATGAGGTTAATTTAAAAACTTCAAATAAAGATGAAGGTTATGCTAAAACTGTCAATAATTTTAATATAAAAGGCGAACCAAGTCTTTTAACTGATAATAAATACATCATTGATATTATTAGAGAGTTTAATAAGACTGGTGGGTTAAATATTGAATTAGATTATAATTTTAGATTTAAGAAAAACAATTTCGATGTCAAAGAAGGTAAAGTTGAGAAATTAAAAGTTTCTCAAAATAACTTAAAACTTAGTGCTACAGGAAGTTTTAAAGATCAGGGGAAAACTCCTAATATAAATCTCCAGGTTGAAATAAATAATCTTGATCTGTTATCTAAGGTAATAGGTAAAGCCGTTAAATTTGATGATATGATAGTGGAAAGCTTTTTAATCGCTTGTGCAGATTCAATTACTGAAAAGGGCAATAATAAAATAGGTAAATACAAAGTTGTATATAATGAAAAAGAATTATTGGTAGGTAAGTTTGATAAAAATGCATTAATTACTTATTTTTCATATTTGATGAAAAAAATACCTACAATTAAAATACCTTTACCTAAAGATTTACCAATTCAATTACCTGATATTCCGTTACCGTTTTTAAAAATAAAATAAACTTTATGGTAAAATATGTTTACTACTAACGACATTAGAAAATCTTTCATAAATTTCTTTGTAAATAATAATCATGCACATGTGGAATCGAGCCCATTAATCCCACATAATGATCCATCATTGATGTTTACAAATTCAGGGATGGTACAATTCAAAAATTATTTTACAGGGGTTGAGCAATCAAAATTTAAAACTGCTACTACTTCCCAGAAATGTGTAAGAGCTGGCGGTAAACATAATGATCTTGAAAACGTAGGTTATACAGCGCGTCACCATACTTTTTTTGAAATGTTAGGTAATTTCTCATTTGGTGATTATTTTAAAGAACAAGCAATTTTTTATGCATGGAATTTTTTAACTAAAGAAATTGGATTGGATAAAAATAAACTTTATTTTACAGTTTATCACACCGATGATGAAGCTTATAATTTCTGGAAAAAAATGGGAGTTGAAGAAAATAGAATAATAAGAATTTCTACTTCAGATAACTTTTGGTCAATGGGTGATACAGGTCCTTGTGGACCTTGTTCAGAAATATTTTACGATCATGGAGAAGGTTTAACTGGCGGTTTGCCAGGTCAGCCAGATGAAGGTGGTGAAAGATATGTTGAAATATGGAACCTTGTATTTATGCAATATGAGCAAAAGGCAAATGGTGAAATGTTACCATTACCAAAGCCAAGTATAGATACAGGCATGGGTTTGGAACGCTTTGCAGCAGCAATGCAAGGTGTTTATGATAATTATCAAATTGATTTATTTAAAAATTTAATGCAAGCAAGTAGTGAAATTACTAAAACTAAAATCACTACCGAAAATATAGCTTCTCATAAAGTTATAGTAGATCATTTACGTTCTACAGCTTTTTTAATAGCGGATGGAATCATTCCTTCAAATGAAGGAAGAGGTTATGTTCTTCGTAGAATTATGCGTCGAGCTATGAGACATGTACATCACTTAGGTTGTAAAGAGACGGTAATTAATAAATTGATTCCGTCACTTATCCATGAAATGGGTGGAGCTTATCCTGAATTACTTCGTGCAGAAAATTTTATAACTGAAACAATAAAGCAAGAAGAAGAACGTTTTCAAGAAACCCTTGATAGAGGTATGAAGTTATTATCTCAAGAAGTTAATAATTTGAAAAAAGAGCAAGATTTACCAGGTGAAGTTGCATTCAAATTATACGATACATATGGTTTTCCATTAGATCTTACAATGGATATTATGCGTAAAGAAGACCGTAGTGTTGACGTTGTAGCTTTTGAAGAAAATATGAAAAAGCAAAAAGAAATGGCTAGAAAATCTTGGCTAGGTTCTGGAGAAAATGCAACAGAAGAATTATGGTTTGATATTAAAAATGAATATGGGTCTTCAGAATTTTTAGGATATAAAATGCATAGTGCAGATGCAATTATCCAAGAGATTATTAAAGATGGTCAAAAAATTGATGAAGTAAAGTCAGGAGATAAAGTTTGCTTTATAACTAACCAAACTCCATTTTATGGTGAATCAGGTGGCCAAATGGGAGATATAGGTATTGGTAAAACTTCTACAGGTGAAATAGTAATTACCGATACTAAAAAACATCTAGATTTGCATGTTCATTATGCTGAGGTAAAAAGCGGTAGTATTAAAAAATCGCAAACTATTACTCTTACAATTGATGAAGAAAGAAGAAAGAAATTAAAAAGTAATCACTCAGCAACTCATCTTTTACATGCGGTACTTAGAAAATTTTTAGGTAGTCATATTACTCAAAAAGGCTCGCTTGTAGCTCACGATCGCTTAAGATTTGATATTAGCCATAACAAACCGCTAAGCCACTTTGAAATTAAAAGAATAGAGAATGAAGTAAATAAAATAATTAGAGAAAATCATTCTGTTACTACAAAACTTATGGCTCCAAAAGATGCTATTGAAAGTGGGGCAATGGCTTTATTTGGTGAAAAATATGGTGAAGAAGTAAGAGTAGTTTCAATGGGTGGATTGCTTGAAGAAAAAGATTATTCGATTGAACTTTGCGGTGGCACTCACGTTGAAAGAACTGGCGATATAGGTTGTTTTAAAATAATTAGTGAAGCTGCAATTGCATCAGGCGTTAGAAGAATTGAAGCAGTTTCAGGTGAAGATGCAATAAATTATATTCACTCGCGTGATGAAATATTAAACGAATTATCAGCAATTTTAAAAGTTCCAACAAATGAATTTCCAGCTCGTTTAGAATCATTAAATAGTGAAAGTAAAAGATTAGAAAAGGAATTATTAGAAGCCCGTAAAATTATTCTTGATTCTTATTTAAATAAATTTGAAAGTTTTAATAAAGCTGATCTTTTAGTTGTTGAAACTAAAGGTATGAATTTTAAAGACCTTAAATCATGGCTTGATAATAATATAAAGAAATTTGAAAAATCAATAATTGTAGTTATTAATGAAGACA
The DNA here is from genome assembly GCA_017304685.1 of Sphingobacteriia bacterium. Lineage (NCBI taxonomy): Bacteria > Pseudomonadati > Bacteroidota > Sphingobacteriia > Sphingobacteriia bacterium. The sequence continues at coordinate 118,130 of JAFKLR010000003.1, forward strand.
TAGGAAAGGGGGCTGTAGTTGTTGCTGTAAGTAACCCTGACATTATCAAAGCTACTGAAATTGCTGAAAAGTTTGTAAAAGCCTTAGGAGGAACAGGTTCTGGTGGTTCACCGAATTTCGCACAAGGTGGTATTTCTAACGTAAACAACCTTAAAAATGCAATTACCGAATTAAAAAATCAGCTTAATTAAATTATCAATTAATACTCTTCTATTTTATGAAATGGGAGAGTATTATCATAAAAAAGTTAATTTTCTACTAGTAAATAATATTTAATTAATAAGACGCGAGGCGTTATGTTAAGTCAGCAAGCTCAACAATCAAAAGAAAATTTAAACCCAAAAAATAAAAAACCTTTTATCGACTTAACAAAGCGAGAAAGTGAAACGCAAAAGATAAAATTTATTGATTTAAATAACGAAATACAATTCACTTCTTTAATTAATTATATGAATAAATTGCGTGAAAAAATAAAGAATTTAAAAGAAGATGATGGAATAATGATTCCTGTCCCAATGATTCAGGGAATTTTGGATTTAGATGATAAAAATAATGATCTCATCGATGAATTAAGCATGGAAAAAAGTAATGATTTAAATATTGATTTACCAATTTCTCATATGATAAAGGATTTATACAATCAAGATACTGATACTGATGAATCAAGTTGGGAAAGTGATGAAGAGGGAAAAACTAATGAAAAAAGGCATAAAGAAGATAGCAGTATCACCCAGTTAAATATAAAAGATAAAGAAATTGAAGGATTAAAGAAAGAGCTTAGTAACGCTAAAGATTTAGAAGAAAGAATAGATACTCTCTCTAATAACATAAAAGATATGAGTACTAAAAACGGTGAATTAACTTTATCAATAGAAGGAAAAACTGTTTTAACTAATAAATTATCTATTGATCTATTAACTTTAGGCGAAAAAATAAAAGAATTAAGTGATACATTAGTACAAAGAGATGAAGAATTAGGCTTAAAAAATAAAAAAATTGAGGTACTAGAAAAGCAACTTAGTGAAAAACCTAGAGCTTTAAATATTAAAAATTTAAAAGATGAAAATGAAAGATTAGAAAAAGAAAATAGTGATTTAGTGATTAAAAATAATAGTTTGGCATGGTCCAATGTAAGTTTAAAATCACAATTAGCTACCAAAATGGGTTTATGCGATGAATTAACTACTAAAAATCTTTCGCTTGGCTCAGATCGTAAAGAGCTTACTGAGAAGAATAATGCTTTAAAAGAAGAAGTTTCAAGACTCACAACTCTTGTTATGAAATCAGAGAATGAGTTTAAAAAAGAAATAAAAAAGAAAATTAGAGAAGAATTTGAAACAGAATTAAAAGGTTATAAAACTAAGTTAGAGAATAAAGAAACAATAATAGAATTATTTAAGAAAAAGGTTTCTGAACTTGAGCAAACCATTAAAAATAATAATAAAGAAAAAGAATCTTTAGAAAAAGAGCGCAAAGCAAATAAACAAAGAATAGTCCTTCTCGAGGATGAAAATAAGGATTTAAGAGAAGTAAGTAAACTTGCTATAAAAGAAGAGACTGATAAATTTGAAAATTTAGCCACTTCTCTTATCACCTCCGAGGCCCTACATTTTTTACAACCTATTAATTCAGAAGCTCTTGAATTGACAATTAAAAAATTAACTAAGGAAATAGAAGAAAATGTCAAAAAATATAAAGAAAATTTAGAAGCAAAAGAAAATTTAATTGTCGAAAAGTCTAAAAAAATCAAAACAAAAAATATTAAAATTCAAACTTTAGAACGAAAAATTGCAGATTTAAAAAAAGAAATAAAAGAAAAAGAACGCAATTTAGAATCTTCTATAAAAAAGAATGATGAAACTATAAAAGAATTAAGCCAACAGGTTAGTAACTTAAAAACAGAAATTGAAAGTAAAAACTCTCAAAATGAAGAATCGAGAAAAAAGGACAAAGAAACTTACGATACAAAAATTAAAGAATTAGAAGAATTATTAGAATTAAAGGTTAATGAAGTTAATAAGAAACAAAGTGAATTAAAGTCTTACGATGATAAAGTTAAAGAATTAAACCAACAAATAGAGAAATTTAAACACGAATTACATAACAGTAATAGTGAAAATATAAAATTAAATGAAAGTATTAAAGCCTCTCTTACTGAAAAAGAGCAATTAAAGAATGAAGCTCAAAATTATGATAATGAAATAAAGAAATTGCAAGAAGATTTGAAGTTAAAAGAAAAAAAATGTAAGCGTTTAGAAGAAGACAAAAAGAAATTAGATAAAGAAGCTCAAATTTATTTTGATGAAAAATGTAACTTAGATGATCAAATAAAAGTTATTGAAAAAGAAAGAGAACATTTCAAAATATTAAGCGTTTACTGGTATAAACAATATGAAAAAACACATAAAAATGGTAATGAGCAAAATAATTTATTACAATCTGGTTTTAGAGTAGAGTACGAATCTGAAACTAACAATATTACAGATAAAATTGGTCATACTAGATATTAAAATTTAAGGGAGGTAGTTTCCTTTAATTTTAATATCTACCCCAATTATAATTTGTTCCATCAAATGTGTTTCCAGCAGCGCCATATTTACATGGATTTATCCACCACCATGAAAATCTGGATTTATCATTTGTAACCCATTGATAACCCCAGCAATCATCTTCATACCAGCCATAGTCTTGTCTAAACCAATATCTGTGAGCCATTACCCAATAATCTTCTAAAGTTTTTTGTCTTTCCATGTAGAAATTATTTGTAACTGATACACCAGAGCATATATTGTAAACGCCATTGGCTCCTCCAGAATTGTACCATCCCCATGAATTACCATAGGTTCTATCATAAAAATATCTTGGAGGCTGATCATCATCACTGCCATTGACTTGCCATTTCATAACAATTGCTGAATAAAATTTATGTTTTACCCCAACATCTCCAATCATAATACCAGGTTTCTCTTGCCATGATCTCCAGTTTTGATTGCCAAGCGATTGGCCATTACACCATGAATTAGGTTTTTTTAAAGTTCCGTTAGTTTTAGAAACCTGGATAGGTGAAGTTGTTAGCCAGTAGCAATATCTGCATCCCTCTCTATAACATGAATTATATTCATTAGCTAAGCCAGTACTAAAATTAGGTACTTCCCAAATTCTTGCCATAACTCTAGTATCTTGCATTGTTGCAACTTCTGGGTTACCGCTTCTAAAGTATGTGTCCGTATGATTTAAAGCGCAACTTTTTCCATTATCCCATGAATTATAAGGTCCTCCACGATACAAATACTGAATATCGTAAGTGCCGTCATTTCTAATTGAGGTGTCTATACCAAAACCTGCATAAAGATTATTACCAGTGATAGTAAATAAATTTTGTAAACCACTGACGGTTTTATTAGTAACATCAAAATTATGCACAATAGCAAATCTATTATTCATCCACCATGTTGCCCATATATGGAAACCGTATTGTGGTGAATTAGCGTTACCAGGTTTAGTAGTTACAGGATTATAAGCAGTGGTGCCGTCTATTTCTAAGTAACCATTTCCTGCTGTACGCCAATATGCATTCGCACCACTTAAATCAACATCTTTACCTTTAACGCTTAAGTCGATTAAAGATAAAACTCTGTCTCCATCGTTTGGCCTTTTATCCCACCCTCTACCAAATGGGTTTCTATGAGAATAGTATGCTTGTACTCTTCCATAATCTCCACCTTGCCAGCTATTAGGATCAGGTGAACCTCCAGGATTACCAATAAAACCATCAATTCTTCCATACCAATTCCAATCAGTCCATTTGTCATTGTAGCGACCTGTAATAGGCCCGCAAGTCCCAGCACTTCCTGAATTTGCAGCAGCAAAATTTCTAGAACCATTAGCTCCGCTAGGAGTTGCTAAACAACTAATTCTTGTTGATTTGTCTAAAATTTCACCATTGTTGGTACATGCCGCATAGTCAGCACCTAAACTTCTTCCCTGATCAGTTTTAGTATAAATATTAGATGGATACCATTGTTCTTGATGGTTCCACATTGCAACCTCTTTTCTTGAACCTGCATGATAAGTTATTGATTCACCTTCATATAAAAATGGAGCGTTGAAACCATTTCCAGTTACAGCAGGACAGGATTGTTTACATCCATCACCACTAACTGATGACCAAGTAGCACCACCGGTATTAGGATCAATACTACAAGTTCTAGAAGTTGAATTCACTAATGTACCTCGTGTACACATACTACTAGTTGCATTAACTGTTGTAGAAGATGTTCCACTTGTTGTATTACCTGCAGAGGTTTTAGGCCAATTAACATTTGCAACAGTTTCTGCTGCGCATTCCGGAGGAGTTACATATACTAATAGGGGTGTATTACTAGAATTTCTGATAATTTTACTTGTTAAGTTTGAAGTAGAATTTGCTCCTGTTGGCGAAACAAATAAATTTAACTCATCCCTTGAACTAGATTTACTGTAATTCTTTATTTCAGCTGAGTAAGATTTATATGCTGAGGGAATCAAAGTGTGAGATTCATAAAGTATACTATTAGCTGAATTATCCTGTGATGTACAAATAGTTCTTAAAGTTTGATCAGAGTCAAAGTTATTATTCGCTGTCACAATATTATTTCCAGCTTTAGTATTTCGTAAATTTGTTACGAAGAAATAATATCTGCCAGGAGTAGATGGAACTCTAAAATAATAATTTTTATGTAATGTTATAGGTGCTTCATTATTTAATAAAGCTGAAGGATTTTTTATACATCTAAAGTTAACTGTTTTTGTTGTATTTCCATTTATAACAGTTTCATAAGGAAGAAAGCCTATAATTAAAGCATTATCTGCATGAGTGTCTTTAAAAAAGAAATTGCCACCTACATATAAATTCGTTGCAGCCATAATGCCAACACTAGAAGAAGTGCCGTCTTTATAAACAAGACTTGGTGCAGGAGTATCTTTACGTTTTCCATAATTTTCTCTTTCGCTAGTTAAATCGTAATTATAAAACCATATTTTTCTTTCTGTGATTACTTCTTTAATATTAAGCATTTTAAAGCTAGCAGGCTCTACAGCTTTAGAGATTTTAGGGTTAAGTAAAAGTAAACTTGGCGAAAGTAATAAAACTTTACATATAGTTTTAATGAACGTCTTCATTGTATACCTATTAATTCATTCTAATAACAACTCTACATAATAGTGCTGGGTTTTGGTTATTATATACATCTGGGTTTGGGGTTGTATTTACGCAAACGTTTGCTGCAGCACCACCTGCACCAGAAGAAGCAGCGCCGGCAGGACTACCTGCAGGTGAAGCAAGAACTATCCCACTACCTGGCATACCATCGTCTAATTTACCGTCAATATAATAAGCATCAGAAGGTGCTAAGCTGTTAAATGTAGTATAGGTGCCACCGGCAACACTACTTAAACCTATAAGTTCATAATAATTTACGCCATTTATTGAATACACTATAAAGAATGCACCTTTACCAACTTTAGCTGGAGGGAAAAAGTTTTCTAATGTTGCAGTAGCGCTAGTTGTTACTGCAGATGCTGCAGTTGTATAAGAGCTTGTATTACCTTCAATCAAGTTTGCTGCCCATAAATCATTCCAAAATAATGCTGTTTCACCATCTGCATTTGTACTAGCAGCGGCACCACCTTCGATTAACCCATTACCATCACCTTTACCTGTAGTACCATCTCTTGTGGCAAGACCAAAAGATGTCGCAATACTACTTGGAAGATCACCAGGTATGCCGTTATATTTAATTCTAAAAGCAGAAACGGCAGTGTTAAAGTTTGACACCTGTCTTATTGTTGCGCTAAGTTCTGCAGTTCTTATAAGGCTTTGACCTGTCAAAATTCCACCTACAATTAATCCAATAATTACTAATACGATTGAAAGTTCTACTAAAGTAAAAGCTTTTGATTTATTGTATATGTAAGACATAATGTGCCTGCATTAATTTATTTTATTTTTACAATTATAGTACAATATTATACTTTATGTAAATCATTGTCAAATTTATAAATTTATTAATATATTTGTTAATTTAGGATTAATACGTATATTTTTGTAAAAGAAAATTTTATAAAAGGTTTGTTAATCCCAAATCCTTTTTTTTAGAGAAAAGTTAGAAGCATTAAATAAAAAAAGATTTTTATTATATTCCGAGATATTTAAGATATTTTTACAGGAAGGGGCTAGGGGTATATACGTTAAATTAATTATAACTTTATAATTTTTGCAATAGTCTTCATTTAGGATATTTAAAATTGGATCAAAAATTAAAAGATATTTATATTTTAATTTAATAGTACAGGCGAGATTATCACACGATAAATTAGCAGTATTTACTAATTCAAAACTCTGAATTTCTTGTTTACCATAATATTTGTGCCAATTTTTCACTATACTATTTCTTTTACTTTTAACGTTTGAATAAAGATAACCGTTTATATTAATTATAAAATTTTTAGGCTCATTTAAGACAATTAAAAAAGCTTTTTCATGAATAAATATTTCAAATAATAGTGAAGAAATTATAAGCAATATACCAAATATTTTAATTTTTGTTTTCCAAATAGTGAGCCATATAAAGCCTAAACTTAATAAACATAAAGTTACTGAAGAAATTGAAGAAATATTAATTACAGAACCTGGTAGTGCACTTGTTAAATCAGCAATTTTTGTAAGTAAAATTATTCCGTATTTTATAAAAGGTGAAATTAAATATTCAATGTTAACAAAATATAAAGTTAACCAAGAAACAGTTAATGGCATAATAATAAAGCTAACTAATGGAATGGCAAATAAATTAGCTAAGATCCCATAATTAGCATAAGAATTAAAGTGATAAAGAGAAAAAGGGCTTGTTGCAATACCAGCTAGTAATGAAGTAATTACTATACCAAAAAAGTAAAATATAATGCGTGAAAAATGATTTTCAAAGTTAATATAAGGAGTAACTTTTTTTGTATATATTTCATAAAAACTAATTAATGCAAGTACCGCCGCAAATGACATTTGAAAACTGGGTTTTAAAATTACATCTGGCATCATAAGTAAAATTATGAAAGCTGCGAGCGATAAAGATCTTATAGGATGTGGAGATCGATCGAATATTATGGATAATACTATTAAAGTACTCATTATAAAAGCACGAATAGCGGCAGTATGTGCGCCTGATAAAAACAAATAAAATAAACTAATTAAAATAGATATAAATCCTGAGAGTTTTTTAAGATCAATTCTTTCAGATAAATTTGGAATTAAAGCTAACGTATTTCTAAATAATAAAAAACATATAGCGACTACTAAACTTAAATGCATTCCTGAAACTGCAAGTATATGAGAAAGACCTGAATTTCTCATATTATCAAAAATGGTTACGGGTATAGTAGAAGTTTCTCCAATTATAAGAGCAGCAAAAACAGGTCCGTATGTTTTCCCCATTTGGTCATAAATTCTGTTTGCAATTGCTTGTCGCAAATGTTCAATTTTTTGATTAAACCAGTTAATTTTTTTTTGTTTTATTATAGTTACATCAGATATGGCATAACCAATAGCGCTAATCTGCTGAAAATACGAAACTCTTCTTAAATTATAACCTCCTGGAACCGTATTAGAAGAAGGAGGAGAGAGATTAGCTTTAAACTTTATAATGTCACCTACTTTCGTATTATCTATTTTAGTTCGAAAGGAAACTTTAATATTTTTTAGTTTTCTATGGTTGCTGATTTTATCAATAGTGAGAGGTTTAATAGTTAACCTTGCGCCAATTGTTAGGTTAGTAATTTCATTAACTTGACCTACTATACTTACATTACTAAAATTATGAGGAATAATATAAGTTGAGATCAAATTAGCTTTTATAGAAGTAAATACAGTACCGAAAGATATTATAAATAAAGTAATAAAAATTATTCTTAAAAAAAAATTTTTATATAAAAAATATAATGCTAATAAATTGACGATACAAATTGCGATTAGAGTAAAAATAGATGGTTCATAATTTAATGAAAAATAATATAAAATACCGCTTCCAAATAATACTGGTATCCAAAGAATCCATTGAGTTTGTTCTTCGTAGAATAGGCTTATTAATCTATTAGAAATAGAAGTAACTTTTAGATTTTTCATTGATTAAATGCCAAGTGTATGAGAAGACTTTCTTTCACCTAATTCTTTAAAATCTTTAGCTTCTTTAATCTCTTTTCGCTTAAGTTCTTCTTGTCTTTTATCCAATTCTAATCTTTCAGATTCATATAAAGAATTTTTAATTATATTGTCAACAGCTTGCACATAGGCAATTTTATTATTGATTTGCTGTATCATAATAATTTTAGTCAATTCGTTTAATATGTGTTTTGTAACAACATTTCTAATATTGTTTAGTTTTTCTGATTTAATAAAAGATTTATTTTCTTGTTCTTGTAATTTTTTAGAATATTTTTCAGAAAAATTCTGATGTATTAAGCTCATTATAAATTTTATAACATCTTGAGCATTTACATTTTTGCCTTCTTTTTTAAGTTGTATTATTAAACCTTTAATTGAATTTTCCAAACTATGTCGTTCTTCAGTATTTAATTGGTTAATTCCAGACTCAATACCATGTTTTGCCATTTCGCTAAGTAATTTATAAATTAGTGCAAGTAATTCATGTTCATGACCAGAAGCTTGTAATAAATTATCTAGATCATCAATTACATCGTTATTTTCTAACTCTTTGATTAATCTATCTTTTAAATTATCTTCGCGGAAATTTTTATCCATAACATTGTCTTATTTATCTTTTTTTAATAAATTTATACAATATTATTATATAAGTGTAAACATTATATTAATTTTTAGTGGAAACAAATGAACTCACTATTGCAAGCTGAACATCTGTTACCTGGCCCACCATTTTCAGCAGGAGAAACTTCACTCGGGGAAGCGCCTGAAATATCACATATTTTGTTATTATCTAAATCATTGTAAAAATGTAGATATGCACTATTATTCGACATAACAAGTCCATTACTTGGATTTGTATAATTACTTGTAAGAGCATTGACAGCTGCAATTCGGTTATTATCCGTTGTAGTAATAATGCCAGCAGTCGAACACATATCAACCCATATCCCTCTTGCATTACAAATTAAATTTGCATTATTTCCTCCACCTGGATTTGCAGTACTAGATGTTATTAATTCGCGGGTAAAACCACTACCCGAAACATCAGTTTGATCACAATAAGGTGAACCTGCAACAACGGTTGAAGCAGGAGCTGTCATAGTTAAAATTGTATATTCTCCGTGTTCAGGAGCAACGGTTTGAGGCCATCTGCTATAATATGTTAAATTAGTTTCTGTTACATCAGTAGTATTATTCCAATTAAGTTGAGCGCAATTTCCTGCAGCGCAAGCTCCGTTTCTCGCTTGCCATGTCCCATCAAACCCGCATCTTCTGGTTGCTGAAGTATTATTATTAGAAGTATTAGTGTAAGGTGCTGTAGCGCAAGTAACTTGCGCAAGTGTTGAATTAGAATGAGCTAAATAAGTACCTTGTGCCTGGTTGTAATTGCCCCAGCCTGTATTTTGCGAAGGTACTTCTGTTCCTGAACCAGTGTTCGACATACAGGCCCTTCTGCTACAATTAAAATGTAATCTCCATGTTCCATCAGAATGACAAACTTCATACACTTCGCCTGTTTCATTTTGATTACACGTGATGTTTTTGGATAACCTAAATGCACCAACAGGCTCTCCTCCACATGTAATTGGTTTGCATTCATCACGAGTTGTTAAATAATTTCCTGTTGATACACAAACTTGAATATGACTGCCTGTATAGCCAGTAGGACATCCTATGTCACGTGTAACCCCTGGAGTACAAGCAGCTCCAGTATATATTGGTAAACAATAACTATTCTGTTGAGGGCCAAAAGTTACATAAGTACTTGTACCACCAGGGTTGTTACCTGGAGTAGTTAATTGACATGTGTTTCTAATTACACCAGCTGCAACCATTGTGTAATTGCCATTTACACAATTATTAGATCCGCCGGCTGCCATGCTACCAATGCTAATAGCTCCAGTGCAATTAGGTAAAGCACTGCAAGCATTTGTTACGGTAGTCCATTGTTTAGGGTTAGCTCCTGTATTAGGACATTGTTGAATAACATAGCCACTTTGGCCAACAGGACAAGATAAATTTCTTGTTACAACATTCGCTGAATCATTACTATGAGGTATTCTACATTGAGCAGTAGTATCTATAGAACAGCCTGAGGTATTAATGGAAAAATAGCCGCTAGTTTGACAAGTTAAAACGACATTACCGCTCCAACCGAAAGGGCAAGGCCAATTAATAGAAGAACCGCTTGAAACACCAAATCCGCATTTTACTGCTTCGCAACTATTTTTTGTAACAACCCAAGCAGCTCCTCCACTTGTTTGTACACATTCCTCTATAATTTTTCCTATTGTCCCGGCAGAACATGCTTGAGTTGAGCTTTGTCTTACAGAGCCAAGTGGATAGCCACCTGTACATGTTTGTTTAGTTCCACTAATATTACTTTTTAATTCTATAAAAAATGCCATTCTACATGCTAAATTAGTATTAGCTGAATTGTATTGACCACTAGCAAGAACACATGAATTTAAAGCAACGTTACTTCCATCATATCCTCTAATTTTACCAACATTAGGTAAGCCATCATCATATTTTAAATCAATTTGATTTGCTTCTGACGGAGTTAAAATTGCTAAGTCATTATTAGTATTTGAGTAACCGTCAAAAGATATAAGTAAACCGTTTGGATCATTTAATACTCTAAAGCCTGAACCTTCAATAGGGCCAGCAGGTACTCCTCCTATCATACTTCCTGAAGTTGCTTTATATCTATCAAGTGCCGAGCCGCTAAAATTCCCCAGAATTAAATTAGCGTTTGATAAATGTCTCCAGAATAAAACATCTTCATTGCCATCTATTATACCATTCGCATTTCCTTGTCCTCCTGCGGTTACAGAAGTTGAAGAATCAGATATATCTCCCGGTATATTTTTATATTTAGTTTCAAAAGTATTTACAGCATTTTTAAAACGTTCTATGTCGCTCATAATTTTTGTAATTTTAGCAGATCTTACCAGTTGATTTCCAGCAGTTATTCCACTTGCAATTACTGCAATAATTAAAATAACTACGCTCATTTCAAGAATGGTGAAGCCTGTTTTTTTTGCCATATTAGAATCTTAATTTTGTTAAGCTTGAATAAAGTGGCCCAAACACTGCCACAGATACCCATAACATGATTCCACCTAATATTAATGTTAAGGTTGGTTGGATCATTCCAATCATGCTATTAACGGAATCATTTACCTCTCTATCAAAAAAATAATTAACATTTTCAAGGGTGGAGTCAATTCTACCACTTTCTTCTCCAACTTTAATCATTCTTATTACCATTGACGGGAATTGATTTGATAGTACCATAGATCCTGTTAAACTATTACCCTCTGAAACTCCTGTTTTAACATAGCCTACTGCTTCTTTAATAACTAAATTATTAACTACATTTTGAGCAATATCTAAACAGTCTAAGATATTAATTCCACTACGATATGTGATTGATAAAAATCTACAAAAGCGTGCCATTTCAATTTTTCTGATAGTTTCACCTATTTTTGGAATTTTAAGTAATAACGCATGCACTGAAAACTTAAATTCATAAGAGATTTTACAGCCTATTTTAATAGTCGTAAAAAATACTATTGGTACTATAAAAATAAGAGGCCAATTACTTTCAAAAAATTTTGAAGTTGCAATTAATGCAAGAGTATATATTGGTAAATCAAAACCTTGAGCTATCAAAAATTTAGATAGCTGCGGTATTACAAATAACATCATTACGCTAATAACGCCAATCATTAATAGAACTAGAAATACAGGGTAATAACTGGCTTTTTTAATTTTATTTCTAATTTCATCTACCCATTTTAAATGTTCTGCTAAATGATGAAATACATCTCCTAAATTACCAGTTTTTTCACCAGCTGAAACTAACCCTACAAAAACCTGATCAAATATATTTGGATGTTCACTTAATGCTTGTGAAAGCATATTGCCTTGGCTAATTGAATCGTAAATACTTGCCATTAAATTTTTTACTGGATGACTATCAGAAGTATCGCGCATATCTCCTATAGCATCAAGTAAAGGTACGCCAGCTTTTTCTAATTGCTCTAGCTGAACGCACATAATTATTAAATCATGCATAGTTACAGTTTTGCTTTGCATAAAAGTAGATTCTGTAACTATAGTTTGATCTACTAAATCTAAGCCGATAGTTTGTAATTTATGTTCTAATTCTAATTCGCTTACTGCGTTTAGTACACCGCTAACTGATTTACCTTTTGCATTTAAAGCTTTATATTTAAATTGTGGCATGGTTTATAACCTCGATGTAATATCAACAGCGCCAATTAATGATTCTAAATCAGTAACGCCTGCTATCACTTTTAAAGAACCATCATCTAACATACTTTTAAATCCTTTGGATGTTGCGTAATCAATCATGAATTTACGTGTGGCATTAGTGGCGATTAATTCATCAAATCCCTTATCAATTTCTAATACTTCGCTAATAGCTATTCGTCCTTTGTAACCTGTGAATCCACAAATTTCACAACCAACTTTTTTATATAAAGTTAGCGGATTTGCGGTATCTACACCTAAGATTTTACATTCTGCTGTATCAGCTGTATAAGGTTCTTTGCAATGACTGCAAAGTTTGCGGGCGAGTCTTTGAGCAATAATACAAATTAAGTTACCGGATAATAAACTGTTATCAACCCCAATGTCCCTAAGTCGTGCTATAGCACCAATTGAATCATTTGTATGTAAAGTGGTATATACTTGATGTCCTGTCATTGCAGCTCTTAAAGCCATTGTAGCAGTTTCATGATCTCTAACTTCACCTACAAATATTACATCAGGATCTTGACGTAGTAATGATTTAATACCATCAGTAAAATCTAAACTTGCACCTTCACGAATATTTGTTTGTCTAATTAAAGCGAGTCTATATTCCACTGGATCTTCCAGGGTCATTATATTTTTTTCTATAGTATTTATATGATTTAAGATTGAATAAAGAGTAGTAGTTTTACCGCTACCGGTAGGACCAGTAACAATAATAATACCCTCTGGTCTTAAAATAAGTTTTTTAAGTAAATGACTGTTTTGTTCGCTAAATCCAAGGTTTTCAACAGGAACTAAAGATTGTTTACTATCTAAAATTCTCATAACAATATTTTCGCCGTGAATAGTTGGCTGAGTTGCTACCCTAAAATCGATTTCTCTTCCTAAAACGTTGTAATTTATTCTACCATCTTGAGGATTTCTATTTTCGGCTATATTCATCTTTGATAAAATTTTTATTCTAACAACAATAGCGGGCCAATATTCTTTGTGAAATGATCGTATTTGTCTTAATTTTCCATCGATTCTATAGCGGAGTCTTACAAAAGATTCCTCAGGTTCAAAGTGCAGATCGGAAGCATTATTCTTAATTCCATCAATTAAAAATGCATCAACTAACCTTACAGTAGGATTTACATAATCGTTAGTATTTGTGGTAAAGTTTTTATTTTCACCAACCCCAGTTTCAATTTCTTTTAAAATACCCTCAATAGACATTTCGTATTTATAATATTGATCTATAGCTTCTAAAATTTGACCTTCTGCAGCATAAAATGTAATTATTTTTTGATTTTTACCAAAATATTTTTTAAGTTGATCAATTATAAGAATGTTATAAATATCGGCTACTGCGATCGTTACAGAATCTTCAGTTGAGGTAACTGGTATAGCTTTACATCTAATAGCTACATCCTTAGGAATCTGGTTAATAAGCTTCGGATCTAAAACTGTAGCTTTTAAATCTAAATTTTTAACGCCGGAAGTTTCTGCTAAAATTTGACTTAAAGAGCTTTCTGTAATGAAACCTAATTCAACTAAAATTTGTCCAATTAATTTATCTTTTGAACGTTCAGTTCTTTGTTCACGTAAAGCAATTTCTACTTGATCCTTTGAAACTAAACCTTTCTCGATGAGTACTTCACCCAGTTTCAAAGAAACTTTATCATTTTTTTGTGGTGGTTCGTTTTCAAATGTCATAGCACAACTAGTTTGTGATTTAATTAAATTTTACATCTTTTTTAAATAAAATTAAAGAGTTTAGTTGCTATAAATTTTATAAAAAGCTATATTTAGTTAAAAATTCCATTTTTAATATTAACATTTAGTTAATTACCTGTTATGGAACAAATAAAAAATATTAGGGATTGTCTTTATAATGATGAAGTGCAAATTCTTTTTAGAGATGTAGTAGGCTATCCGAGCCCTGAAAAAATTTCATTAGTAATCAAAACTTATACCTTTTCAAAAAAATACTTTATTTTCGGGTATTTTAACCCTAACTTACAAGGATTTATTGGAGGTTTAATTAAAAGAAATTATATAATAATTAACCACATTGTAGTTAATAAGAATAAAAGAAAAAAAGGTGTTGGAAAAAAATTAATAAAGTTTGTATTCTGTAACTTTGGAAAAACATTTGTATATGCGGAAACTGATACTGATAGTATAGGTTTTTACAAAAAACTTGGTTTTAAGTGTATGAAATATAAAGCAAAGTTTGCAAATAGATATAAATGTATTAAATTGAATTATAAGTTTAAAAGGTAAAACTTATGGCAAATGAATTAGTTTTAATATATTCGACAGCACCAAATATTGCAGAAGCAAGAGTAATTGCGCATGAATTAGTGAAAAGTAGGTCTGCAGCTTGTGTAAATATTGTGCCTAATATGACATCCGTTTACTATTGGAATAATGAAATTCAGGAAGGTAACGAGGTTATATTAATTATAAAAACCCTAAGAAAGCGTTTTTCCGAGGTTGAAGATATTATAAAAGACTTTTGCTCATACGAGGTACCTTGCATAATAGAGCTTACTCTTGGTGAGGTAGAAAAAAATTTTGCAAAATGGCTTGCCAATTATTCATGAGGTGTGTATATTCTCACATGCTTTAAACAAGTATTGGGGTGTAGCCAAGTGGTAAGGCAACGGATTTTGATTCCGTCATTCGAAGGTTCGAATCCTTCCTCCCCAGCCATTCAAAGTTATAATAATCTTAAAATTATATAATCTGCATCGACTTTCATAAATTAATTCTTTTTTATATAACTAATTTTCTTTATTTGCTGAATTTAAAAAATAGTTTATAGTCCATTCTAAATTTAATGTTCGTTTAAAGCTATAAGGGATAAATTTATGAGATATAATAATAATATAGTTTGGGATATGGATAGCACTAACCTTAATTTTTCTTCTGATAGTAAGGGGTCAAAAGGCTTTGATCCATCAGAAGATCTAGCCTCTACCTCAAACAAAGAATTTAATTCTATTGATGAAACACATAGAAATATAATTTCTAAAGAGGGTTTCAGTTCTGTAAAGGGTGAACTTCTTAAAACTTCTCCTGAAGAAGAAATAACAGAAAATAGTTATCATTACGAGGGTGATTATGAAATACCTGTTAGCGATTTCTCACATTTAATAAACGATTATTTGATTTAAAATATTTGGTTGGGAGCTTTTTCCAACCTTTCTCAATTACAATATGTTTATAAAGATTAACAAAACTTAAAATAACAATTTTTTAGAGAATTAATTGAATGAAAAAAGTTATAAAATATATTACCTTTATTTTTTTAGTGAGTATGAATTTATCTTTAAACTCATATGCTCAAACTTCTGATCAAAATATTTTAGTTTTTCCTAATGAAAATATTCAATCAATTATAAATTTAATCGATTCAGCTAAAAAGTCAGTTGATATTACCGTATATAAGATAAACGATAAACGTATTGTTAAAGCGCTTAAATCAGCTAAACAACGTGGAGTTGGAATAAGGGTCATATTGCAAAAACCAGGGCTATATGCAGAACCTTTTGCTATAACAAAAAATTATGATGTTGAAAAATCATTAAAAGAATTTAATGTGCCAGTAAGTTATTTAGAAGATCATAAATACATACTTACTCACTACAAATTTATAATTATTGATAAAAACCTTGCTTTAATAAACACCTTTAATTTTGACGAAAACCATTTTCATAAAACTCGTGATTTTTCCGTAAAAATTAATGACAAAGAAAAAGTGCTAGCTTTACAAGAAATATTTGAAAATGATTTTTTTGGTAAAACTTTTCTTAATGATGGAAAATCAAAATATTTGTATGAAAAATTTAACCTCATTTTAGGGCCTAAATTTCAAAGACAATATATAACAGATCTTATAAAATCAGCTAAGAAATCAATTTACATTTATCAACAAGATTTTACTGACCCTGTAATTGCAAAAGTTATAAGAGAAATGGCAAAAAATGGTGTAAAAGTTAATGTGATTATGTCGCCTGTTCCATTTGGAGGAACTGATTTTAATAGAATTAATCAAATTCAAATTAAAGAAGCTGGAGGGGAATTTAGGTTTTCACCAAAAAACAAATTATATATCCATACAAAAATTATAATTATTGATCCTGAAAGTAATGATGGAAAAGTTTATTTAGGCTCATGTAATTTTTGGACTCAAGCCTTAGAAGTGCAAAGAGAATTAGGAATAATAGTTAAAGATTCAACGCAAATACGAAAAATATTTAACGTATTTAAAAAAGATTGGACTAGTTCTACTACTTATGAAGAAGCACTTAAAATAGAGAATTCAGGAATAAATTAAGCGTATGTGCCTGCTATAAACCCAGATGACCATGCCCATTGGAAGTTATATCCTCCAAGCCATCCTGTAACATCAATTACTTCACCTATAAAATATAAATTTGGGACTTTAATTGATTCAAGTGTTTTAGAAGAAAGCTCTTTTGTATCGATTCCACCAGTTGTTACTTCTGCTTTTATATAGCCTTCGGTACCTTCAATATTCATTGTAAATTTATGCAAATCTTCTGCAATTTTATCTAAATCCTTGATTTTATAATCTATAATTTTCTTAGGCTCATAAGAAAACCAATTGTCTACAAACCTTTTGGGCAAATATTCTTTAAGAAAATTTGTTATTAAAATTTTACTATTTTTCTCTTTTAAAAATAACTCTTTCAAATTCAAATGGGGAAGTAAATTTATTACAATTTTATTAGGTAAACTTTCTAAATAAGAAGAGATTTGTAGAATAGCAGGCCCGCTAAGCCCTCTATGTGTGAATAAAATATTTTCTTTAAAAGAAGTTTTTTTGTAATTTACAATTGATGGTATAGAAACTCCGCTTAATTCTTTAAAGGTTTTTAAATCGTCTTCATTAAATGTAAGAGGGACAAGAGCAGGTTTAGGTGGTATGATTTTTAAACCGAATTGATTTGCTATACGATATCCAAAATCAGTTGCCCCAAGCTTTGGTATTGAAAGCCCACCTGTTGCTATAATTAATGATTTGGAAGTGAAATCACCTAAACTTGTTCTCAAAGAAAAGTTTTCAGGTTTAGTAACTGAATTAATTGCACAGTTTAATTTGATTTCTACGTTCCCTTTTTTGCATTCTTCAACAAGCATATTAATTATTTGCATAGATGAACTATCGCAAAATAATTGCCCTAAAGTTTTTTCATGATAGGAGATCTTATAACTTTCAACTAGTTTTATAAAATCATGTTGAGTATATCTGGTAAGGGGGGAAATTACAAAATGTAAGTTATTTGATAAATAATTTTTAGGGCTTGCATGTAGATTAGTAAAATTGCATCTTCCACCGCCGGAGATTCTTATCTTTTCACCAATTTTATTTGTATGCTCTAGTAAAAGAACTTTTTTACCACGCTTTCCAGCTTGGCTTGCTGCCATAAGCCCTGCAGCTCCTGCGCCAATTACTAATACGTCGTAATTATTTTCCACTATTGAACCAAAATAATATTAATTCCACGAAACCTAACAATATAATCTTTCTGAGTCAAAAGTTTTATTAATTAGAATTACTAGAGCAACAAATAAAAGTTAAATATCAGTGTTTTATCAGTTTTTTCATTTTCTCTGTAGCTTTCACCAGTTCTTTTGCCACACCAATTTCACTAGCGCTATGTCCTGAGGCGTCAGCAAAATGAATTTCTGAATCTGGCCACATTTTATGTAATTCATAAGCAACTTGAGGTCTGCATATAATATCATAACGACCATGAACTATAATAGCTGGAAGATGAGTTATTTTAGGTAAATCATCAATTAATTGATTGTGTCTAAAAAAGAAATTATTCATATAATAATGAGTAAAGGTGCGTGCAAGTGAAAGCGTTTCCTTATCATGTTTATTTGTTTCTTTTTCAATTTTTTTATGATCGGAAACAAGTACAGCAGCGATGCTATCATATTTTACAAATTTACGAGCAGCAGGTAAATGAATTTCAGGATTTGAATCTACTAAACGTTTATAATATGCAGCGGCTAAATCATTTCTTTCATTTTCTGGTATAAAAGTTTCTAACTCCTCCCAAACTTCAGGGAAAATGTCTTTCATTCCGTACCATAATTGATCGCCTTCTTTTTTTCTTCCGAGGAAAATACCCCGAAGAATAAAACCTAATACTTTGTCAGGGTGAGTTTCGCCATATGCAATCGCAAGTGCACTTCCCCAAGACCCACCGAATACAACCCATTTATCTATTTTCAAATGTTGGCGTAAGGATTCAATATCGCTTATTAGGTTTTGGGAATTATTATCAGTCATATCTGCATGAGGTTTAGATTTTCCACTGCCACGTTGATCGAAAAGAACTATGCGATAAAATTTGGGATCAAAATATCTCATTGCGTATTCTGTGCACTGAGATCCGGGGCCGCCATGTAAGAAAACTACCGGCGTGCCTTTTGGATTTCCATATTCTGCATACCAGAGATTATGTAAATCAGAAACTTTAAGATAGTCTTCATAATTTGCTTTAATTTTAGGAAATAAGACTTTATCCAATGTTTGCTTAGAATTATAGAAAAATATAAAGGCAATCAAACCTATTATAATAATAAGTAATATATAATTTAAGGCGCAGTAAGAAATTTTCATATCATCCTCTTAAAAGGAATTGTAATAAATAAGGTTTTAATTGTAGCAACTTACTTAAACTTTTCAAGTTGACAGAATAATTAATAAAATCTAAGTTCGTTTTTTTAATAAGGTGGTTAATGTTACATAAAGCAAATAATAACTTTGATTTTACAAGGCTAATTGCAGCTTTTGGTGTAATAATTGCTCATTCTTATGCGCTTTATGGTAATGAGCATCCATTTTATTTTAAAAGACTAGGAGAATACTCTGTTAGAACATTCTTTGTCATTAGTGGTTACCTAATTATAGCTAGTATTTTAAGAAGTAAAAATATCCAAGAATATGCTAAAAAAAGATTTTTAAGAATTTATCCTGCATTATTTGTTTTAATAATATTTTCAATATTTATTTTAGGTCCAATTTTTACTGTTTTGCCCTTAAAAGAATATTTTTCTAATGGTTTAACGTGGAAATATTTACGAAATTTAGTTTTTACTATTAACTATAGTTTACCGGGAGTATTTGAAAAATTACCTCTTGCCGAAACAGTTAATGGTTCATTATGGTCATTAGTGTATGAAGTAAAATTTTATTTTATACTAGCATTTATTCATATATGTAAATGGACTAATAAAAAGAGTTTTTTATATATATTTATTACAACTCTATGCATATTTACATGCCTTTCTCTAAGTATTGATATAATAGTTTCTAATAACCTTATTACTATTAAAGCAATTGGAAAAATATCAAGATTTATGCAAGGTACAATAGCATTTTTTATAGGATGTCTAATTTATCTTTATAGAGATAAAATTAAGTTTAATTATAAAAATGCAATATATGCAGTTTTAGCGTTCATAATATCCGTATTGTTTGATTTGTCGATTATTAGCTTTATTCTTGAATTTACTTCATTTAGTTATCTAGTAATATATTTTGCTCGATTAAATATACCATTTATCTCTAATTTTTCACGATTCGGTGATTACTCTTACGGCGTTTATTTATACGGATTTCCTATACAGCAAGCACTAGTAGCCCTTAACTTAAAATATAATTTAAAGATAGGTTTTTATCATTATATATTTTTATGCATAATTGCATCATTAGCATGTGCGTTTTTTTCTTGGCATTTAGTTGAAAAGAAATTTTTAGTTAGAAAAATTAATTTGTTTCAGTAAAATTTTAGTAAATATAATGCATAGAGTTATAATTATTAAAATTACTATTGCTACCATAATTGGCTCTCCACTAAATAAATAACCTAATAACCCTATAAAGGAAGCGTTTAATAAAGCCCTTAAGCTCATATTGGCTGAAGAAGCTATTCCTTTAATGTCAGGAAAAATTTCAAGTGAAATTGTAAAAATAACCGGATAGCATAAAGCAAATCCAATACAAAATATAATCATTGATAAAGTTATTAAATAAGGTGAATGAGGAATAATTATACTTATCGCAATGAATAAAATGGATGCAAATGTATAAAAAATTGTACCCAAAATTATTGAATTATTATTGCCAATTTTTTGAATAACTTTATTTGAAAAAGCATTTCCAATTGATAGAGAGGCCACAATTATAGCTTGATGAAAAGCATATGTTAAAATGGGTAAATTGAAGGTTTCCATATATAGAAATGAGGCCGAAGAAACAAATACTAAATAAGCCGAATATAGTAAGCTTGGGATGAAAGATGAACTTATAAAATACGTATTGAATAACAACTTTTTATAATCTTTATAAATTTGTTTGAAGTTAAATTCTCTAAAGTCAGAATTAGTTTCTGGAAGCATTATAAATAACAAGATCCATGAAAATAAAGTAATTATAGCAACTATTCCATAATTTCCACGCCAGCCCAATACTTCGGTAATCAAACTACCAATGATTGGGGCAACAGTCATTAGAATTGTAAATATTGAATTCATAATACCAATTAGTTTTATAGATCGTTCGCCTTTATAAACATCAGCGATCATTGCGAATGTAATTACGGCTGAAGTAGCAGCACCTAGACCTTGAATAAAGCGAGAAATTAATAGTAGAATTATTGAGTTTGATATTACACAACCAATAGCTCCAACAAGCATTATTCCATTACCTATAATCATTACTTTTCTTCTTCCAAAAACTTCTGATAATGGTCCATAAATAATTGAAGCTAAGCAAAAACCTAAAAAGTTGAATGCGATTGTAAGCTGAATTATTCCATCTGATACTTTAAAATAGTCCGATATATCGGGGAAGCTTGGTACAGAGATATCAATTTCAATACAACCGGCAATTAGTGAAATAATAAATAAAAAAGGTAAAAATTTAGTATTCATATTAAATCCCTGAAATAATAAGATAAAATAATTTTAAAATAAAAGTTTTATTAAGCTTGAGTGTTTGAGAAAAAAGATAGGAGGTTTAAGAGAAGTTATTAGCCTGTTTTATAATGGCTTATTCTTTAGTAACCGTAGTTTCTTTGGTAGGCAAATATAATGGGCCTTTAACACCGCATGAAGTGAATGAAAATAATAAAAAGATTAAAAGATATTTGCTCATAACATTTATAAATATAACTTTTGTAAATTTAAATCAATTATTTATTTAATATTAAATTCATTTTTAAGTTTCATAGCTATCTCTTCAGGTGGGTTTTTCCCCCAACCAGAATATAAGACTTGTCCAAAATCGGTAAGTTCAATTTCATTTGATTGAGCTTCTTTTATAAATATGGGAAGTTTAAGCTTATCAACTAATATATAATACCATGCTTCTTTATTAGCATCTATTCCTCGAACTAAATAAATATATTTTTCAAAAGAACACTGAATTAGTTCAATAAAAGACATTTACTTCTTTCTTTCAACTTCAAGTTTAAAAGGTTCAATTTTAGGTTTTTCTACTTTAGTACTAGGTTTGTCTAAAGAAGTTAAATGCTTATCTAAAATTCCAGAAATTTCTTGAATGTCGAGGAATTCGACTGTTAATTGAGTAGGGTAATTAAGTTGAGGATTTATATTATTGTTTTGTAATGGCTGAGGTATTTGAATATTTAACAATATTTTAGCCTGTTTAATTTCTTCCTTTGTAGCTTCTCTTATAAATAATCCACCACATTCTTTTAAATTATCTTTATTAATTTGGCGAAATATAGGTTTTGAAGATTTTACAGCCAACATACCAGCTATAAAAGCAGGGGTAATTATATTTTTTATAATGGGGCATAGGCAATATATAACGCCTGTAACCACTGGAATTTCCTTAATAATTGCTATACTTAACTTATTACTATCTATTTTAATTGAAATATCTTCACCAAATAATAAGGAAGGTAATTTTTGATTATTATAATTTACTGAGGTGTATACTATTACTTTACCAGAAAATTGTTTGATATGCTCTTCCTTTGATATTTTCTTCATAATATTTACCTTTCAATTAAAAGTTAACTTTTCTTATATAACTCTTAAACAGAGACGTCAAGTTCACATATTATTTGCATTTTTAAACGAGTGTAATATAGTGCTTATTACAGAATTATGGAGATAACATATGAAGAAATATATTTTAATTGCATGTCTTGCGCTTGTAATGAGCTCGTGTGAAAGCGGAAATGTAAAGCATAGCTATCCTAAAACGGCTCAGGAAAAAAGAGAAGAGGAAATGGGAAGAATTCTAGGAGATGAAGGAGTTGTTCTTGCTGGTAAAAAAAGAAAAGTCGAATCGGTTGGTATTACTGTAAATAGTTATTTATGGAGAGCGGCTTTAGAAGCTGCAAGTGAACTTCCAATTCAAATAGTTGATCCTTTTTCAGGCGTTATAACAACTGATTGGTACCAAGTTACTTTAAATGATAATGAACGTTTTAAATTAAGCATTGTTATTACAAGCGATGTTTTAAGAGCTGATGCAGTAAAAGTAAATGTATTTAAGCAATATATATTAAAAGGGCAGTGGACTGATGCTCCGAGTAATAAAGCTATGGTAAGAGAAATTGAAGACCGTATTTTAACAAGAGCAAGGCAGTTAAAAATTACTAGTGAATAAATCCTAGAAATTTTAATAATTAGATGAGAAAGTATTTAGTTTTTACTATTTAACTTTCTCATCTATTATATGAGTGATTTGAAAATTTGTAAGTATTACTGCTTATTATCATAATAATTTAATAATTTTTATTACCTGAAGGTAGTTTATGCAAGACTATGACCATAAGAATATTGAATCAAAATGGCAGAAAATCTGGGATGAAAAACAGATTTTTAAAAGTAAAACCGATAAATCTAAAAAGAAATATTATGTTTTAGAAATGTTTCCTTACCCTTCAGGAAAAATTCACATGGGGCATTTGAGAAATTACACCTTAGGCGATGTTGTTGCTCGTTATAAAAAAATGGAAGGGTTTAATGTCTTACACCCGATGGGATGGGATGCTTTTGGTTTACCTGCTGAAAATGCTGCTATTGAACGTAAAACTCATCCAGCAAAATGGACTTATCAAAATATCGAGAATATGCGTGCAGAATTAAAGAAAATTGGATTTTCGTACGATTGGTCACGTGAGATTGCTTCTTGTTCTTCAA
Organism: Sphingobacteriia bacterium; assembly: GCA_017304685.1. Taxonomy (NCBI): domain Bacteria; kingdom Pseudomonadati; phylum Bacteroidota; class Sphingobacteriia; species Sphingobacteriia bacterium. Next base: position 141,822 of record JAFKLR010000003.1, read on the forward strand.
ATTACTATAAACATGAACAAAAAATATTTTTAGATTTTTATAAAAACGGCCTTGCATATAGAAAAGAAGCCGAGGTTAACTGGGATCCTGTTGATAATACTGTTCTTGCAAATGAGCAGGTAATTGATGGGCGTGGTTGGAGATCTGGAGCGGTTGTTGAGCGTAAAAAACTTACTCAATGGTTTTTAAAAATTACAGATTTTGCTGAAGATTTATTAAATGAATTAAAAAATCTTCCAAACTGGCCTGAACATGTAAGGCTTATGCAAGAAAAATGGATTGGTAAGGTAAATAGAATTTCTTTACATTTTCCTATACCTAAATTAAATCGTGAGCTTGAAGTTCATACAAGTCGCCCTGATGCACTTTTCGGTGCAACTTTTGTTGCTATTGCGCCAGATCATCCGTTAGCTGAAGAGCTTGCAGCAAATGACCATCAACTAGCTTTATTTATCAAGGAATGTAAGCAAGGTGGGACAGCAGAAGAGGTGATTGAGAAAGCTGAAAAGAAAGGTTATAAAACTACTTTAGAAGCAATTCACCCATTAGATGAAAATATCAAATTACCAGTTTATGTTGCTAATTATATTTTATCATCATATGGAGCAGGAGCAATTTATGGATGTCCTGGTGATGATGAAAGAGATAGAGAACTTGCGACTAAATATAATATTCCTATAGTTGAAATAATTGATGAAGAAGGAAAGCTAATTAATTCAAGCTTTTTAAATGGTATGTCGCCTGAAGAAGCCATTCCTCATATGACAGATTATTTAGTAAAAAATAATCTTGGTAAGCAAGTTACTAATTATCGTTTAAGAGATTGGGGTGTGTCACGTCAAAGATATTGGGGTTGCCCAATTCCAGTTATATATTGTGATGCGTGCGGCGTGGTTCCAGTACCTGAAAAAGATTTACCTGTTGAGATTCCTGAAGATGTAAGTTTTGAAAAACCAGGTAACCCGCTTGTTCATCATCCAACATGGTCAAAAGTTAAATGCCCTGAATGTAATAAAGATGCAAGAAGGGAAACGGATACTTTCGATACTTTCTTTGAATCATCTTGGTATTTTGGCAGATTTTGTAATCCAGACGTTAATGATCCGATAAGTAAAGAAGATTGCGATTATTGGATGTCTGTTGATCAATATATTGGTGGTGTTGAACATGCAGTACTACATTTACTTTATGCTCGCTTCTTTACGAAAGCAATGAATAAATGTGGATATTGGAATGTAAAAGAGCCATTTTCTGCTCTTCTTACTCAAGGAATGGTATGTCATGAAACGTATAAAGACCAAGACGGAAAATGGTTGTACCCAGAAGAAGTTATTATTGAAAACGGTAAAGCGCGTCATAAAGATACAGGCCAAGATGTAATTATTGGACGTATTGAAAAAATGAGTAAATCAAGGCGTAATACGGTGGACCCTGAACATATTTTAATGAATTTTGGTGCTGATACTGCAAGGCTATTTATGCTTTCTGATAGCCCGCCAGAAAAAGATTTAATTTGGAGTGAAAGTGGAATTGATGGGGCATATAGATATTTAAAACGTCTTTACTCTTTTGCTGTTAAATTACAAGGCTATAAAAAAGAAAATGAGCTTGATATCAATGATAAAGATGTGAGTAAAATAATTACTTCTTGTCATAAATTAATCCATAATATTACTAAAGATCTTAAGGAATTTAATTTTAACAGGTCGGTTGCAAGACTTAGAGAATATAGTAATTTATTATTTGAATACGAATTTGATAAAGCTTCTCCTAAAGTTAAAGATGCAATTTTTGATGGCTTTAGTAACTTTGTTAAACTTCTTTCTCCATTAGTTCCACATATTGCTGAAGAAATTTGGCAAATATTTGGCTTTAATTCTGTTCTTACAGAAGAATCTTGGCCAATTGCTAAAGAAGAATATTTGGTTGAAGATATTGTAACGCTTGCAGTGCAAGTAAATGGAAAACTTAGAGCAACCATTGATATTAAAAAAGATTTACCAAAAGAAGAGATTGAAAAGCAAGCTCTTTCGCAAGAAAATGTTGTAAAACATGTAGAGGGTAAAGAACCAAAGAAAATTATTATTGTACCTAATAAAATTGTTAATATTGTAATTTAATTATCGAGAAGCAAAGTAAATTTTTACTTTGCTTCTTTATCTAAAATTTGTACTAATTTTTTTGGGGTAGAAAAGAATGGGGAGTGATCTGTTTCTAATGAATAAACTTTGCAAGGTTGTTCCTTAACCATTTTACGTTGTACTTCTATAGGAAGGCCACCATCAAAAATACATTCAATATAAATTTTTGGAATAGAACCATATTTTTCTTTACTTAGTTTAATTCGTGCAGCAAATGGCTCACTTGATTGGGGGCGTAAAGACTGTTTCGAAAAATCAATATCTTCTATATTACATTTATTGTAAAAACTTGGAATCAAAAGGTGATCTTTTACACTTAACAATTTCCCATTTTCGTAAAAATCAAATTCTAAAATATTTTTACAAATATATTTATTATTAACAACATCTTGTATTGATTCATTATTTTGTACGTAAAAAGCGCATAAATAAATAAGTTTTTTGATCTTATCAGGAATTGCTTCAGCTACACCAGAAATAATGACTCCTGCAAGGCTATGGCCAACTAATATAACTTTTTCATGTTGGCTATTAACTATTTCACTTATAAAATTAATATACATTTGCATTGTGACGGATGATGAAGAAGTTTTATCTTCACCAAGGCCAGGTAAATCTGGCGTAATTACTATATGCCCTTTCTCTTCTAATAAAGGCTTAATATATTTCCAACACCAAGCTCCATGCCAGGCGCCATGAATAAGAATAATTACACTCATAAACTTTTTACATTTTTAGTTAATTCTTAAGATTTCATTATACTAGTTTTTAATTATGTCTTAAAGAAAATTTATTATCACACATCTCTTGAGCTCAAAGGTATAATCAGCTACAATCTGTTGTCCAAACCATTAGCCATTAAATTTATTATATAAAATATGCAAAAAAATATTATTTTCTTAGTAATTATTCTTTTAACTTCATGTACATTGCGTCCACTTTATGGAACGCTTGATCACAATGCTTCTTGCGCCTTAAGCCAAGTTGATTTTACATATCCTATAAATTCAGAAGAAGCTCGAGCGCTTGCAAGACATTTAGATGTTTATTTAAATGGTTATTGTCGTCAGGATTTACCTAAAAAATATACTTTAACAGCAAATGTTAAAAAAAATGAAGTAGGAGTGTTATTTATAAAAACAGGTGAAGCAACTCGTAAAACAATTGTTCTAAATGCACATTTAAAGTTGGTAAATAACATTACAGGTAAAGTGTTAATTGAAGAGATGATAGAAAATACTGATTCCTATAGTAATCTTGATTCACCATATAACGAATATATAACGCGTAGGAATTCTGTCGATAATGCAGCTTTAGGTTTAAGTACTATTATTGTTAATAAATTACTTAGAGCACTAGTTGAGGAAAAATGAGAATAACTTCTAATCAAATTGAAAGTTTTTTACAAACTGCTTTGAATAAAGGAAATGGGTTGTTATTGTATGGCCCTGACTATGGTTTATCCTCAATACGAATGAATAGACTTAAAAAGCAATTTTTTGGTGAGAAAATTGATCAATTTAGGTACTTTGAATATTATTTTGATGAATTGAAAGAAGATGAAAATAAGCTATTTAATGCTATTACATCTGCTACCTTTTTCTCAGGTAGAAAACTTATTATAATAAAAAATGCTCCTAATTCTATTCCAATGTGGCTTAAGAAAGCATTAGAAATGATCTCCAATAATGAATTTATAATTATTATTGCTGATGATCTTCCACCAAATAGTAGTTTGAGGAAATATTTTGAAGATTCTCAAAGTTTTGCAGCTATCCCTTGTTATAAAGATGATGCAACTCAAATAAAAGTATTTATTCAACAATTTTTCAATAAACACCAAATTAAAGTTTCAAATGAAATAATTGAATTTTTAGAATCAAGATTAAATGGTAATAGGCTTATTGTTGAAAATGAGCTAAATAAACTGTTATTATTAACGAAAAGCCACGAAGTAACTATAGAAAATATTGAAGAATTAATTGGTTCAGAAACTGATATAGCTATAGATAGTTTTATATATGAATTATTTAATGGTAATTTACCCTATGTTATTGAACGATTTGAGCAAGCCATTTTAAATGAAAGTTTAATTAGTATAATTCGTTTTATGCTTAATCATTCTTTTAGATTACTTGAATTAAAAGAAAAAGTAATGTCGGGAGCAGCAGTTTTCGATGCTATGAAAACTTTAAGACCACCAGTTTTTTTTAAGCATCAAAAAACTATAGCGACTCAGGTTAATAATTTGACTGTTGAAAAAATACGTAAGATAGTAATGATCTTAAATGAAGCTGAAAAGCTTTTTAAAACTACAGGAACCATTCATATAGTGCTTAAAAACAAAATTTTCTCAATTGCAGATATTGTTAATGATAAAAACACTTTACCTGAAATGATTAAGTTAAAATAAATTTTTTGTACATTTCTAAGACTTTGAATATTCAATATAAAAAGTTAAAGTTGAAATTTGACAGAAAATTTTTAGTTTATTAATATGTAAACCATGTATAAGCTTTTACTGGAATTTGAGCTTATGCATAAATCTTATCTATAATTTCTGCGCAGAAAAAGAATTTAGGATTTTAATTTAATTAAAATAGGCTAGCCTATACTTAAACTTCTACTTTTTAAGTTATTACTCATAATGGTAAATTTAAATTATCTAAAGCTTTAATTTTAATATCTTTATATTATAAAATCTCTAAATGTTAGTTTCTAATAAGCTAATAAACCAAATAGCATGCATTATTTTTCATTAAATGCGTGCCTTAAACTATTGGTTATTGGGCTTAAGAAATATTCGAGGAATGTTCTTTCGCCAGTTACAATGAATACTTCAGCAGGCATACCAGGTAAAAGCGTTTTACCAAGTTGCTTTACTTCCTCTTGATTAATTTCAACTCTTGCTAAGTAATAAGCTTGATTTGATCTTTCATCAGAAATTCTATCAGCAGAAACATATTTTAATGTACCAGAAATTCTAGGAGTAAATCGTGCTTTAAAAGCTGTAATCATAATTTTAGTTTCCTGTCCTTCACGAACAACATCAATATCTTGAGGCATTACTCTCGCTTCAACAATTAAAGTTGCATTTGTAGGAACAATTTCCATAATCGGTTGGCCAGGAGGAATTACTCCACCTTCGGTATGATATCTTAGATGTGTTACAACTCCATCTTCAGGAGCTGTAATTTTAGTTCTTGTTTCAATGTCTTGCGCTGCATCAAGTTCTTCCTTAAGGGAAGCCAAGTGTTGTTCTACTTCCTTTAATTCAGAAGCGAGTTCCCTTTGTCTGTTTTGCTTAATTTGTTCAATTTTAAGTTTAACTTCATTAATTGATTCACGGCTTTTATTTATTTGGGAATAATATTCTGTAATTCTAATATCAAGCTCTGAAAGATTTTTCTGTAAAGAAAGTAAGCGAGTTTTTTGCACTAATTGCTTGTTAAACAATATTTGAACATTAGTTAATTCTTCATTTACTAAGGTTTTTTGATGCTCAGTTGCTTTTACTTGCGACTCTAAGCTTTTAATATGGTCTTCAGCTATTGAAATCTGTTGTTCATAAAGTCCAATTTGACCTTTTAAACTATCTTTATTATTTTTAAGTACGCTTTTTTCAGCATCAAAAAATTTTTTAACATCTTCGTTTTCCATATCAATTTTCAAATCATATGGTAAAATAAGCTCATCTTTTTCTTCTTTCTCACTTAAAATACGAGCTTCGGAAATTTTCTTTGCGGTATATTGATTTATAACAACTTGTAATTTTGCTTTTGCTTGAGTTTTAGAAAGTTCAATTAACGGGTCACCCTTCTTAACAATATCACCCTCATTGACTAATATTCTTTCAATAATACCGCCTTGCAAATGCTGAACTACCTTTAAATGCCCACTTGGAATAATGGTACCATGTGCAACAATAGCGCTATTAATTGGTGCGAAACCACCCCATAATAAGAAAAATGCAACGAATGCTCCAACAATATATAATCCATATCTAACTCCGGGAGTAATTAATTGGATTAATGAAAGAGATTGTTTATCATTTTCAAATTTTTCTAAATTAAATATATTATAACTTTCAAGGTGAGACTTTACTAAAAAATAGGTTTTTCTTAAGAAAATAAATACTTTATTTGCTATTCTATTCACTTGTTGTTTATCAATTTTTTTAAGATCAAATTTCTTCATATTATCCATTCTTAACTACAATTTTCTCTAATATTTTATCTCTTTCGCCAAAATCGACTACCTGACCTTCTTTTAATATCAAAATTTTATCTACGGCTTGCAAAATTGAATATCTATGAGAAATAAGAATAGTTGTAATACCTTTTTCTTTTACTTTTTGAACTGCTTTAAATAAAGCAGCTTCACCACTTTGATCAAGATTCGCATTTGGCTCATCAAGAACTAATAATTTAGGATTACCATAAAATGAACGTGCAAGTCCTACTCTTTGTTTTTGACCTCCTGAAAGGCTAGTGCCTTCAAAGCCAATTTTTGTATTGTATCCTTCAGGCATTTTAACAATCATATCATGAACTTCAGCCATTTGTGCTGCTTGAATAACAAGGTCATCATCAGGCTGCGCTTCCATTCTTGCAATATTAGTTTTTATAGAGCCATTAAATAACTCAATATCCTGTGGTAGATAACCAATATATTTACCGCAACTAAATTCACCAGGAGCATGATTCCATTTAAAAATATCAATACCATCAAGCATTACATTGCCTTGAAGTGGTGGAAGAACACCAACTAAAAGTCTTGCTAAAGTTGATTTTCCTGCAGCACTTTCCCCAATAATTGCAAGTACATCACCTTGGTTTAAGCTGAAACTCACATTTTTAATAATAGGTCTATGGTTAGGCGAAGGAGAATAAACTAAATTAGTTACATCTATTTTTCCGGTGGGCTCAGGTAAGTTTATACTTTGACCAATAAATGGATTTACAGCTAAAAAGTTTTTTAATTTTTCGTAAGATTTTCTAGTTAAAATAACATTTTTCCATGATGCTACAATTGATTCAAATGGTGCAAGTGCACGACCTACTAAAATTGAACCTGCGATCATTCCACCTGTTGTCATTTCACCTTTTAAAACTAAAAAAGCTCCAAGGCCTGTTACTGCAATTTGAATTAAATAACGCATAAATTTAGTAATATTACCAAGGAAATTGGCTCTATCTGCTGCTAATTCTTTTAAATTTTGTCCTTTATTAGTTCTATTATGCCAATATTTATATATATTTTCCATCATGCCCATGGCTGTAACTATTTCAGAATTACGTGAAACAATATCCATTTGCATCATACTTCTATTGAAGTTTTCATTAGCGCTATCAAATAGCTGTTTAGTTGTTCTTTCTGAATAGAGAGCAAGGCCAATTAAAACAAACGCGCCAAAAACAGTTAGAAATCCATTTACAGGATGAATTACAAAAAGGATTATAACAAATATGATAGCCCAAGGCGCATCAATTAAAATTGTTAATCCATTACCACTAATAAAGTTTTTAAGATTTTCTAATTCTCTAAAGAAAATTGAGGTTGAAGCACCGCGATTAGAGATTGTAAAATGTATGGCTCTAGTAAATATTTCTTTAGATAATTGCTGATCTAACCAATTTGCAACTCCCCTTAAAGTAACAGTACGGGCAGAATTTAACATTACCATTGCAAGGACTGAGCTCCCAACTACAAGGGTAAGCATTAATAAAGTATCGTAACTACCACTGGAAATAACACGATCAAGTACTTGTAATGAATAAATTGGTAAAGCAAGCATAAGAAGATTGCTTACAAATCCAAATAACAAACAAAAGGAAAGGGCAACTTTGGCTTTTTGTGTTAAAATTACAAGAAGGTTATTAGAGTCTTTATCGTTATTTTTGGGCTGACTAGGATTCATACATATACTACTTAAACTATTACAATACTAATATTTAAAATCTTTATACCATTCTACAAACTTATTTATTCCTTCTTTAAGTGAGGTTTTTGGCTCAAACCCTAATTCCTTTTTTGCCTTTTTTATATCAGCATATGTCTCAAACATGTCACCTTTAAACATAGGTTTAAATTCTATAAGAGCTTTTTTACCCAATGCTTCTTCAATATATCTAACCATGTCTTTTACGTATTCACTTTTATTATTACCTAAATTATATACGTCAAAAGGAACGGTTTTTGTATTTGGTATTTTAGGTATAACCTTAATTATACCATTGATTATGTCGTCTATGTAAGTAAAATCTCTTTTAAGATTTCCTTTTTCATATAATACAATAGGTTCTCCTAAACTTATCGATCTTGTGAAGGAGAAAACCGCCATATCAGGGCGTCCGAATGGGCCATATACTGTAAAAAATCTTAAGGCAGTAATCGGAATATTATATTGGCTTGCATAGCAATAACCCATTGATTCTCCAGCAATTTTAGTAGCGGAATATAAAGAAGCAGGAGAGGTTAGTTTAGCATCTTCTTTAAAAGGAACCGGGTTTTCTAATCCATAAACAGAGCTAGAACTTGCAAATATTAAATGTTTTAGTGTTTTTAAATTACGAGCAACTTCTAATATGCATAAATGTCCATCAACATTTAGCTTAGAATATTCGAAGGGTTTTTCTTTAGAATAACGAACACCAGGTTGGGCAGCTAAATGAATTATGTGAGTTACATTATGTTTTTCAGCGATTTCTTCTATTTTATCAATATCTCTAATATCAACTTCATAGAATATAAAATTATTTTTTTCTTCTAAGGGAACTAATCTTGCGCGTTTTAAGTTAATATTGTAGTAATCGTTAAAATTATCAATACCAATGATCTCATTATTAGAAGCGCATAAAGTTTTACAAAGATATGAGCCTATAAAGCCTGCGGCTCCTGTAATTAAGTATGACATAATTTTTATCTATTAATTTTTATAACGCTTCATTGTTACACGATAATTTGTTATTTTTAAAGGAAAAATGTAGTAATTTTTTTATTATATCTTTTATCCAATTGTTAACGCTTGCAAGTTAATAAATTGTTTGTTAGCTTTCGTGTGTAATTTAATCTTTATAAAAAAAATAGAAGATGCAAAGCAAAAACATTCAGGAATCGATACAAGGAAAATATTTTCAAATTAAAGGTGATGAAAATTTTAAAGCTGCTACAAGCTTAATTGTAAATTTTGAAACGATTTTTTCTCTCACTTTAGAAAATCTGACCGATTTAAGTGCCTTAACTAATTTTACAGAATTAAAAAAATTAACTTTAACCAATTGTGAGATTGATAATTGGGAAGTTTTAACTGGATTAAAAAAATTGGTTAAACTGGAACTTACTGATAGTAATTTTTCTAATTTAGAGATTATTAAAGAGTTATCTAATCTAGAAACTATAATTCTTAATGAAACAGATATTACCGATTTTGAAGTTTTAAATAGTAGTAATTTCCCTAATATTAAAATTTTAGGCTTAGAAGGTACAGACTTTACAAGTTTTAAATCAATTTCAAGTCTTAAAACTTTAGAAGAATTATATATAACTAGTTGCGTTTTACTTAATGAAAATGATTGGAATTATTTAAAAGACCTTTCCAATTTAAAAGTAATAAAACTAAGTTTTGATGATATATATATTGAAAGAGAAAAGGCAGAGAGATTTCTCGTACCAGAAATTATTCTTCCAACAGCTTCACCTAATATTTTTACAATTATGCCAGCTACACTGATTGAAAGACCTGTATATCAATTATTTAAATATTCTGAGAATATCGTTGTTAAAGTTGCAAATATTTTAGCGGAAATGCATATTTCACAAAATTTAAAATTTAATTTTAAAGAGATATCGGATAATAAAATTTTTGTTGAAGCTTTTAGTAGACGACTTAACGAATTAAAGATAATTAATCAAGAAGTGCTTCCTGATTCAACTCCTGCAACATTCAGTGAAAGAAATAAAAGACCAGCTGAGTCTGAGCTTAAAAGATCACAAGAAGAAGTTAAAAAAGCTAAAATTAGTACTCTTGAAAATAGTAAAATGTAGTAATATTTTGTAAAATTATTCTTTACTAATTATCTGAATGATTGATCTAAATTATTTAATTTGCTATACTTAAATTATTAATTAAAGTAATAAAGCTTTATATTTAAAATTTAAGCAAATGTCTGATAAATTAAGTAATTACTCTAACTTTCCAATTATAACTTCTAAGTTAAATATTACAGAAAATATAATTACCAATCTAATCAACAGTTTCTACTCAAAAGTTAGAAATGACAAAATTTTAGGGCCAATTTTTCAAGATAAAATAGGTGATAACTGGGAAGAGCACTTAAAAACTATGCGGGACTTTTGGTCAGGAATTGCTATTGGAACTGGCCGTTATAAAGGTCAACCACTCCTAAAACATATTAATTTACCTAATCTTCAAGAAGAACATTTCAAAAGATGGTTAAGTCTGTTTACAGAAAATGCATATAATACATGTTCCAAAGAAGTTGCTGAATTTTTTATTGATAGAGCTAAAAAAATTGCAAATAGTCTTTTGCAAGGAATTGAATTTTATCGTGGAAAAGAAATTTTATAGAAGGTTTACTTATGAGTAATATTAAGGTTGATTTATCAGTTCATCATACTCCAGCTAATTTTTCCGACAGGTTTGCTAGGGGTATGTGTAAGCTTCTACGCTGGATTGCTGATTCATTTTTTAAAAAGCGCTATGGCCATAGAGCTGTAGTTCTCGAAACCGTTGCAGGAGTACCAGGAATGGTCGGCGGAATGCTGATTCACCTTAAATGTTTACGTAAACAATGCCATGATAAAGGTTGGATTAAAAAATTATTAGATGAAGCCGAAAATGAACGTATGCACCTAATGACATTTATTGAAATTGCTAAGCCAAATTGGTTAGAGCGTGCAATAATTTTGCTAACCCAAGGGGTATTTTTTAACGCTTTCTTTGTATTGTATATAATCTCTCCTAAAACTGCACATCGGTTAGTTGGTTATTTTGAAGAAGAGGCTGTAATAAGTTATACAAGTTATTTAGAAGATATTGATAATGGTCTTATTGAAAACATTCCTGCTCCCCAAATTGCAATAGATTACTGGAAATTACCAAGTGATGCTAAATTGCGTGATGTAGTGTTAGTAGTGCGCGCTGATGAGGCAGAACATCGTGATGTTAATCATATGTTTGCAAATGAATTGTTAGAAGATAATGCTTAAATAAAGTGTTAATGGTGGGACCGGCGCGATTCGAACGCACGACCCTCAGATTAGGAATCCTATAAATTATATTTCATCATTACCCACAAACGTTAATAACAAAAATTTATAAGGTTTTTAGGATATCTTTGTATTATAGAGTTTTGTGTTTTTTTTGTAGATATTTATAGATTAGTGTCTTACAAAGTGTCCTACAAAAAGTATAAAAATCTAATTTTTACAAAATATAGTCATATTATTAACTTTTAATAAAAACAAAGCTATTGACATTTTATTAATATGTGATAGCGCTTTAACTATTTTCTATTAAAAGGGTAATTAAAAATGGCGGTTCATATATTTGTAGAGATAATAATAGCATTAGCTATTGCTTGTTGCTGTTTCTCATACTTCAAAAAATTTGATAAATTTTCTATATCCTATGGTCCAGAAATATCAACAACTCTAGGTATACTAGGTTGCTTTATTTCAATAGTTTTTGCGTTATATAACCTTGATACTGGTAACCTTGCAGATACTATGCCTGCATTATTAGATGGAGTAAAATTTGCCTTCATATCTTCAATCGTCGGGATTAGTGGTGCTTTAGCTATTAGATGGAAACAGCAAAAAAAATTAAACTTAGCAGATGACAACTCTGAGAATTCCACCGCCAATGATAACAACATAATAACTATATTACAATCAATAAAAGATGGATTAATTGGTTCGGAACAAGATACATTACTCACTCATCTAAAACTTATGAGGCAAGAGCAAAAAGACAATAGCAACGAATTGATAAAAGAGTTCAAGGATTTCGCAGCTCATATGGTTGAAAATAACCAAAAAGCTGTTATTGAAGCGCTTAAAGAAGTTATAAGAGATTTTAATCAAAATCTAACGGATCAATTTGGTGAAAACTTTAAACAACTTAATAATTCGGTTGAAAAGCTGGTTGTATGGCAGGTTCAATATAAAGACGAGTTAGAGAATATCAAGAACGCCCAGCAACAAACAGCTGATAATATGAAAGTTGCAGTAAGTGAAATGAAGAGTTTTGTTAATAATTCTGAAACATTCAGCAAAATTGCTGAGGATTTGTCAAACCAAATTCGCTTCTTAGAAAATAACAGAGATATATTACTTAAACAGCAACAATCACTTTCTGAAGTACTCAATAAACTAAAAGACGTTACGCCTGAGTTTTCTGAAAAAGCAAATAGAATGCTTGATGATGTTAAAAACGGCATGAATCAAATATCTGAAGAAAGCATAAAAATAACTAATAAGCTTAAAGATAACACTGAAAAGAACTATAGTGACATGCAAAAAACTGTAGAGTACTTAAGTACCACGTTCAATAGTTCAATCACTCAGGTGGCTAAAAACCTTGAGAATCAAATTTCACAATTTAACATCCAGCTAAAAGACCTGTTAATTGAGACAATGAAAGAAAATAACGAAGAAATTAATAAGGCTCTCAATGAAAACTTAAATATAATTAAAGGTGGCGTAACAACATTAGACGCAGCGCTACAAGAAGAGTTAAATAAGGCTTTAGAAGGACTTGGAAGACAACTTGCGTCATTAAGTGCAAAATTTGTTGAAGATTACTCTCCACTCACAGATCGTTTACGTGAAATAGTGCGTATAGCTGAGGGTGCGTAATTATGACTATGGCAGCAAAAGGACAAGGTTATTGGATTCCCTTAGCAGACCTTATGACAGGACTAATGATGTTATTTATGCTTATAGCTGTATCTTATATGGGTATGGTAGAGCAAACCACTACACTTATAGTAAAAGAATATGAAAAAACAAGGGAAGATTTAAAAAGAGCATTACAAGAAGAATTCGCCGATAAACTTAAGGAATGGGATGCTGAAATTTTAGGAGATATGACTTTAAAATTTAAAAATCCTGAGGTTTTATTTGATACAGGTAAAGCTACACTTAAGCCTAAATTCAAAGAAATACTCAACGAATTTATACCCAGGTATATAAGTATCTTAACTAATGAAAGGTTTAAAGATTATATTAAAGAAATAAGAATTGAAGGTCATACATCCCCAAGATGGGAAAATGCTACTTTAGAGCAAGCATATTTTAAAAATATGAAACTTTCTCAGGAAAGAACCACTAGCGCCTTAGAATATGTATTGCAACATAACTCGGTTAAACAAGATATTCAATGGTTAAGAAGGTTAATTACCGCTAATGGACTTTCATCTTCAAGACCTGTATTTAAAGATGAACATGGTAGAATTATTGATGAGCTAGCTTCGCAAAGAGTTGAATTTAAGATAATAACCAACTCAGATGAAAAAATTTCACAAATTGCTAAATCTATATCTCAGAGTAAAAATGATAAATTTTAAGCTTAACAATCCAATTGAGTTTGAATTTTTAAATAAGCTTAGAAATAGCATGGGGGCAAGGCTGATTGAATCCACTGGAGAGCAAATAATCACCAGACTACTTGACCCAGTACTAATTGAAAAGCTTGGCAAAGAGGGTATAGAATTAAACGACTTTGCTGAAATAATATCTGAAGCAGACGGTACATTAGGTTATAAAGGCCAAAGGGTAGTTGTATATATAAGAGATGTAATGTTTAAAAGAGACTTACCTCGATTCCACATAGCATTTTGTGATAAATTAACCGAAATGAAATCCAATAATAGATTCCAGAGATATGTTGCATCTAATCAAAACTATAAAAAATTTGTTATTAATACAAATGGATATGAAAAATCTGAAGAGTTAGATGTATGTAAAAAGTGTTTAAGTCAATTAAAATGGAAAGGGTACTCATCACATGATAGTTGGATATTAAAAAATAAAATAGTTAAAGAATTTTCACTTATAGATTTCTTTAAGGTCTATCCTAAAAATTTAATTAAAACCTTACCAAAACATACAACCGATACTGCACCAGTAAATGAATATACTAAAGATTTTGATGAAGTTCGTAAAAAAATTATTGAAAAAAGAGGGACAAATTGTGAAGAATGCAACTTAAATCTTAGATATGATTTAAAAAATCTTCACGTTCATCATATTAATGCAATTCGATATGATAACTCTGAAGAAAATTTAAAACTACTATGTTATTATTGCCATTCAGAACAATATAACCACGTTCATATGAAAAATAGCAAAGATTATGAAGCTTTTATTAAAAAATATTGTCCCTGGTTAATTTAATATAAATATATGAGAGAATAATATCTAAATTTACCATATAAAATACAAGTACTAAAAAAATTTGCTATGTAATTATTTGTTAGTTTTCTAGCAGACTTATTAAGTTTTATTGCCCTCTTAACCGTTTTCGTGTTAATTAAATAAAACTATAGAGGTTGGTGTTTTTGAGTATATGAATTTTATATTCCAATTTTTGCATTATTTTTTACATTTAAATTTTTTATAAAATTAATTTACTTTTATATAAGAACATATAAAAGTAATGTTGTAAAATCAAATAGCTTACTTATAAGTCGTCATTTGGGATCATTTAATTTTAAAGCGCAAATTATTGCCTTAGTACTCAGTTTAGGCTGCCTTTAAGGTTTTCCTAAACTCCTATAGTACAATTGTTTTTTATTATTCTACAAGCCAGCTTTTGCTAATTTTCGACAACAATAAATAGTTTGTCATTACTATACTTCATAAAACCAATGCTATACAAAAAGTTTTTAATTATTCAAGCTTCGCGTATGCCTCATTACAATAAAACTGCACTTACGATTCTCTATTATATTTATATTTGCTCTAATAGGTAATTTTTAGCTTCTTTGTTAAGACAAATGAATTTAAGGTGTCTACTAAACTCAAGTCCTTGGTGGGACCGGCGCGATTCGAACGCACGACCCTCAGATTAGGAATCTGATGCTCTATCCTGCTGAGCTACGGCCCCAAAATATAAAGGTTAATTAACATAAAATTATTTTTTAAACAAGAAAAAGGTAATTTAAAGTAAAATAGCTTATTATATTATTATTATAAAAACGAACACATTGTTTTATTTAAAATAGAATTTATCTACGCAAACTACTTGGAATATAAGGCGGCTCTAAAGTAGGTTCAGCAGTTAACCTAAAATTGAATATTTCAGTGTCTTGATATGATAAATGAATTGATTCAGCTTGTAAAAAACGTTTACCAGCTTCTTTAATAATTTTATTAGCGAATTTATAACTTTCATTCTCATTAAATCCTAATTCCTCTAACAAATTTTCTATATATATTTTAGAGTTTTGTGCTAAATCTTTTTCTAAACTAAATGAAGAAGTAAATAGAGAAATAAATAAACCTAATGTTGACATTAAACCCCAAAAAACCGTAGTGGCAAAATTTTTCTTATATGAGCATATAAATGTATGTACCAGCAATCCTACATAAGTAAGTGGTCCAATAAAATATCTAAGCCTTAACCATTCATATTTTGGTAAAGGGGTAAAATTAATTTTTAAATCAGGTTTAAAGAATTTTTCTAAAAATAAATTTTTAGCCTCTTGAGAAGTAAATTGAAAAATCCAGGGAATATAAATTTGATAATCTTGATCTGGTAGCATAATTGTAGTTGAAAGTTCTTTGTTTTTAAATTTATTCGCTATTAAAGAATAGGCACATATTTGAATAATATAAGGTATTTCTTCAAAGCTTAAATGAACGCTACGTTCTAAAGAATTGCTGGCAGAATAGAATTGTTCTATAGAAAGTTGGTTGTCTGCCTTTACAGAAATAATAAATTTATTATATGGATTAAGGAGTTTAGGTGTATGTCCCATAAAATAAATTACTTTTAATTTTGAATTTCTTTAATCACTTTTGCTATAATTTCTGATTTTTCCATGCCTCGGTCAGCTTTAAATGTTAAGTTAGGCAATCTCTTTAAATAGATTTTTTTAGCTAAAAGCTGCCTAATTCTTGGGACAGATAAATTAAGGGATTCTACTAATTTTTCTTCATCATTATCTTTTTTAATTAATTGAGAGACAAATATTGTGGCATTTTGTAAATCAGCGCTAATTGTAACATTGCTAATAGTTATTGATTTTTCAAATAAAGCTTCATCAATAAACATTCCGCTGTTAAATATTTCGGCTAATGCTTTTCTAATATTCTCAGACGCTTTAAGTTGCCTAGAAGAATAATTTTCGAGTTGATAAGTCATAACGTAAAACCTCTGAAAAAATTAATTGCAAGATAAGCTTTTTCCCAGGATTTGTCAAGGATTTTAACGTTTTACTATTGATTTAAAATAAAGTTTTAAAGCATATGCATTAAAAAAGAATTTTAATATATTTTTCAGCATGTTATTAATAAAATATTAAACTTGTGATATCTAATTATTGATTAATTCATTAAATTGTTTTAGGCTCAGGATAATATTTAATTTTCCAAGAGAATTTTATGCAAATGCTTAATGTTGATTCCATAATAGTATTTTTGTATCTATTACTTACCTTAATTGTAGGTATGTATAGTGGCCGAAATATCAAAAATATGAAAGAATTTGCAATCGGGGATAGAAAATTTTCCACCTCAGCTTTAACAGCTACATTTACTGCCACATGGATTGGGGCAGGAGTAACTATAGGCATTCATGAGAAAGTCTATCAGCATGGTATTATATGGATGTTTATCTTCATGGGTGAAGTAGCAGAAATATTTATTTATCGACTTTTTGTACCGTACATGGGCAAATTTAAAGGAAATTTCAGCGCGGCAGAGATTTTAGGTAAATGGTATGGTCCGAAAGCACGACTTATTACAGGCTTATGTACTGCGCTTTATTGCATGGGACTTATTGGAGCGCAATTAGGAGCGGTTGGATATTTATTTAAAGAGTTTTTCAATATTTCTCCTGAATTAGGAATTATAATAGGTGCAGGCATTGTAGTAATGTATTCATCTTTTGGTGGTATTAAAGCAGTAACTTACACTGACGTAATTCAATTTGCCTTCTTTATTGTAGCGATTCCGCTAATTGCTAACGTATTATTAGGTCATGTTGGTGGATATAAAGAACTTATAACAAGGGTTCCATCGGAACATTTTAAATTATTACCTGAATATGGAAATTCGACCCAGTATTTGCTACTATTAATAGTCTTTTTTGCAATTCCATCATGGGATCCAAGCTTTGTACAAAGAATATTGATGTCAAAAGATAAATATCAAATGGCAGGTTCATTTAATGGAGCTACTTTAGTTTTAATTCTTTTTTACCTTGTATGTACTCAAATAGCTTTATCTGTACTTGTACTTAAGCCGGATTTAGATCCAAATAATATTTTATACTATGTTATTAATAACTATCTACCAACTGGTATAAAGGGTTTAGGAATAGCAGGCTTACTTGCAGTAATTATGTCTACCGCGGATTCTTATTTAAATACTTCAAGCGTAGCGTTAATTCACGATGTTATTAATCCATTACGTAGAGAGTCATTAAATAGTAAGCAGGAACTAGTAACTACCAAATTTACTTCCTTAATTATGGGTATAAGTGCAATACTTGTTGCAGTAAGTTTTGAAAGTATTGTTGATATAATGCTTAAAACTTGGGTGCTTTGGGTGCCAATTGTAGTAGTACCAATGACCGCTGCAGTAATAAATATTAGATCAAACAGTCAGACTTTTGTGATTAGTTCAATTGTTGGAATTAGTACAGCAATATTATGGACTGCACTTGGTTATGAAGATAAAACTGAGATTGAGCCTGTAATTCCAGGACTTGTTGCTAATTTAATAGTTTTCACGCTTCTTTCATATTATTATCATAAATTTGCAAGAGATAAATTATATATTCCTATAATTAATGAACAGGAAGATGGAGCAACTGATTTTTTGCCAACCAATAAAAAAAAAGTCTTAGGCTAAATTTATCTTTTGAAAATTATTATAAATATCTCCCAACCTTAGAAAATCTAGCTAGATTTTCTAATAGAAGGGTAGCTTATTATGGAGCAAATTATAAGCTCTATGGTGTGTTTGCTATAACCTCATTCTTCATACCATATTTTATGTGGTCCGATAAAAGTAATATTACTTTTTTGAATCAAGATATTTCTATTTTACTTAGATTTACGGCAGGAGTCCTATCTTTTGGTCTTATAATTCACGATATGTGGTCAAAAAAATTTCAATATTATCAAGCTTTATATTGGCATTTTACTTTAATGTATTCTTTGTCATTCTTTACCTCATTTTTATTTCTATATAATAATGGCTCGCATGAATGGCTTATCAACATGGCTTTATCGCTGTTTTTACTTGCAACGCTTGTAGATTGGGTAAGTTTTGTTGTTTTATTAAGTATAGGATCAAGTTTAGGGTATTGGTTAAATAAGCTTTTACTTGGAGAAAACCAATTAAAAATTATATTTGGTGATACACATAAATTATATTTATTCTTATATGTAGCTTTCTTTTCAACTCTTATAGGTATGTTATTTTCTAGAAACAGAGAACATATACAAAAATCAATTGTAGATTTTTTAGAAAAAAGGGTTAAAGAGCGAACCATAGAACTTGAAGAAGCTTTAATTTTAAAAAAAGAATTTTTAACAAACCTAAGCCATGAAATTAGAATTCCTATTACAGGTATAATAGCCTTTTGTAAGGGGCTTTATGAAAATTGGGGTAATTTAAGCGAAGAAAAAAGGTTGATAGTCCTTGAAAAGCTGAATAGTGCAGTTGATAAATTTTATACTTTTGTAGATAATATGTTGGATTTATCGAAATTGGATTCAGGCAAAGTAAATTTAAATCTTGAACGAATAGATATCGAAGAGTTGATAAAAGAAGTGTTAGAGGAAACAGATACTTTACTTAAACTTAAAAAAGATTTGCAAGTTCAAATTAAATTAGAAGCAAGTTCTAATACAATTGATGGAGATAGGTTTAAAATAAAACAGGTTATTAGAAACCTAATTTCAAATTCTATAAAATATTCTAATAATGGTGATATAATTATTATTATAAAGGAAGGTAAAGAAACTCGTGATGATGGAAGTATTATTAGAGGTTTAATAATTAGTATTTCTGATGAAGGTGTAGGATTTCCTGAGGAAGAATTGGATTTAATTTTCAATCCTTTCACTCCAAATTCACATATTAAAAGTCATTTAAATGGACGAGGTCTTAGTTTATCGGTATCTCGTAAAATAGTGGAGGCGCATTTAGGAAAAATGTGGGCAAGTAATAATAAAAATAAAGGAGCAACATTTTATTTTGCAATTCCAAAAGATTTAAAATTTGAAGTTGAAAATTAATAGTTTATTATATTTATATAAAACTAAGGAGAGCTACAATGTTATTAATTACTCGATCACTTGCTATATTTACCATTCTTTTGACTCTTTCAAATTGCGCAGCAAATAATTATCAAAATAATAAAATAGTGAAAAATGAAAAAATGCAAATGATAGGGTTATATAATGATAACAATAATCAATCCTATTTTAAAGATATTGATATAAACGTTACCCCTATTGGTATTAAAGCTATGACTTCAGGTAATTATCCTATTAATCATTTGAATTTAATGGAATTTGATGCTGGATTTGAAACTAGTTATCATAATTCTATAAATCAACAATATATTATGGTTTTAGAAGGTGTAGCAGAAATTACAGCAAGTAATGGCGAAAAAAGAATTATTAAAGCTGGCGATATTCTATTTGCTGCAGACAACGCTGGAAAAGGGCATCGCACTAAAACTTTAACTAGGGTTAGAATAGCGGTGGCGAATGTTAAATAAGTACTAATAAAAGTAAAGTATTTTAAAGGTAAAGTCTAATTTTCTCATCATTAAAAGGTTTTACTTTGTAATTAACATATATTTTACTAGTATTTTTTTAAAATTTTGCTATCCTATCTCATTAATAAAATTAAGTAAGATTATACGAGATAATATGACAGATAATAAAGGCAACGACAAACCTAGATTAACATTGAAATTAAATCCTGAAAAAGTTGGCATCGCACCTTCATCAGGAAGCAATGAAGTAATTAAAAAAAATATTTCTGGTGCTAAAACCATTACGGTTGAAGTTAAAAAGAAGCGTGGTTTAGGTAAGAAAGATGAAACACAAGAGCAAGATAATAAAAAAGCCATATTATCTGATTTAAATCTTACTGAATCAGAACTTAGTTTACGTATGAAAGTTGTTCAACAAGCAGCACATGATGAACAAAAACGTAGAGAGCAACAAGTTGAACAAGAAAAAGAAAATCAGAAAATAATAAAATCTAGTGAACAAGAAAGTGAATTAGAAACAAAATCTACTTCTACTGTTATGGAAGAAAATAAAGCTCAACCAAAGGCAGTAGCTAATAAAGAAGAAGAAAAACCAAAATCAGGTGTTTCACCAAAATTACCTTTAGTTGAAATTAGATCGCCTAATTTTGAAGAAGAAGAATTAAAAGTAAAAGCTAAAGAAGAAAAAGCTCGTGAAAAAGTAGAAGTTAAAGAAAAATATACTGAAATAAAAGGTCTCCGTGGAAATAAATTAGACGTTAGATTTATTTCAGATGAGGAAGATGAAGAACAACCTGTAAGAAAAAGAAGCTTATCTTCTATAAGAAGAGCGAGAGAAAAAGCTAGACGTCATGAAATTCAAGCAAATCAAAAACAAACTGAAAAAATTGTTAGGGAAGTTACAGTTCCAGAATTAATCACAGTGCAGGAACTTTCTTCTCGTATGGCTGAAAAAAGTTCAGATGTTATTAGAGAATTAATGAAGCTCGGTATGATGGTGACAATTAACCAGTCAATCGACGCAGATACTGCAGAACTTATTATTGATACTTTTGGTCATAAAATTAAACGTGTACAAGAATCAGATGTTGAAAACGTTTTAACAGACGTGCCTGATGATGTTAATACAATGGAAAAACGTGCACCTGTCGTAACAGTTATGGGGCATGTGGATCATGGTAAAACCTCACTTCTTGACGCTTTAAGATCAAGCGATATCGTGTCAGGTGAAGCAGGGGGCATTACACAGCATATTGGTGCGCATTTAGTTCATGTTAACGAAAAAGATTCTATTACATTCCTAGATACTCCAGGCCATGAAGCATTCTCTGCAATGCGTTCACGTGGAGCTAAAGTAACGGATATAGTAGTTTTAGTAGTAGCTGCAGATGATGGTATTATGGCTCAAACTGTAGAAGCTATTAACCATGCTAAAGCTGCTGAAGTACCAATAATTATTGCAGTAAACAAAATTGATAAACCAGAGGCAGATCCTTATAGAGTAAGAAATGAACTCTTAAGTCATGGATTAGTAGTGGAAGATCTTGGTGGTGATATCATGGCTGTAGATGTTTCTGCTAAGCAAAAATTAAATCTAGATAAACTTATAGATGCTATTTTACTACAAGCAGAAATGATGGAGCTTAAATCAAATTATAATCGTTTAGCATCTGGTACAGTAATAGAAAGTAAAGTTGATAAAGGCCGTGGTGTTGTTACAAGTTTACTTGTTCAAAAAGGTACTTTAAAAATGGGTGACATTCTTGTAGCTGGTGCGACTTCAGGTAAAGTTAGAGGAATTATAAATGATAAAGGTAAGCATATAGATATTGCTACTCCTTCTATGCCAATTGAAGTTGTAGGTCTTTCAGAAGCACCTATGGCTGGCGACCTTTTTAACGTAGTAACAAATGAAAAACAAGCACGTGAAATTACAGGATATAGAGCACGCAAGCTTCGTGAGCTTAAAAATAATATTATGAATCGTACTACTACCTTGCATGAAATTTTTGCACGTGCACCAAGTGAAGGTATCAAAGAATTACCTATTATTGTTAAAGGTGATGTACATGGTTCTGTAGAAGCTATTGCAGGTTCTTTACAAAAAATTGTAAGTAATGAAGTAAGAGTTAAAATTCTTCATAGTGCAGTTGGTGGAATAACTGAATCAGATGTAACTCTTGCAAAAGCTTCAAATGCGATAATTTTAGGATTTAACGTAAGAGCAAATGCTACAGCTCGTCAAATGGCGGAAGTTGATGGTATTGATATTAGATATTACTCAATTATTTATAACCTTATTGATGATGTTAAATTACTTGTTAGTGGTATGTTATCGCCAATTCTTAGAGAAGAATATATTGGAAATGCAGAAATCAGACAGGTGTTTAATACTAGTAAATATGGTAAAATTGCCGGATGTTATGTTACACGTGGCATGATTAAACGTGGTGCTGGCGTAAGGCTTATTCGTGATAATATCGTAATTCATGAAGGTAAACTTAAAACACTTAAACGTTTCAAAGATGATGTGAAAGAAGTTAAAGAAGGCTTTGAATGTGGTGTAGCCTTTGAAAATTATGATGATATAAGAGAAAAAGATACTCTTGAAGCATTCGAGATTATTGAAGAAAAACAAATTTTACAATAGTTTTATTGGGGTTAAAAATAACTTTTTAACCCCAATAATTTTAATTAAATAAATTTATTGCCAATTTTTTTGACTAAATCTATCAGGTCCTTTCCGAGTTCTTTTTGAAGCACGAAAGGTCTCAACTTCAGTTTCGTTATTAAAATTTTTTTCTTCTGCACTTTCTTCATTTTCTACATGTTTTCGTTTTGAACCTACAGAAGGGTTTAATACTTCATTCTCTTTTCTAAAATCATTAGTAACATTTTCATTAGAATAATAAGTGATGGGCGCGTTAACATTGCTAGAAGGAGTTAATAAAGATAATTCGTATATTTTTTTAAGATAATCAGTGTTTTGTTTAGTGTAAGATTTAAGTTCCTGTAAACTTTGATGTATATTTTTTAATACCTGAAGTGATTCAGAAAAAGCTTCTTCCTTATTTTTATTTTCAGTAGCATGTTTTAAAAATAATGTTAACTTATGTAAAATTGTATTATTTAAAAATAGTGGCTGACCTTGTTCCTGATTACTGTTATTTCTATATAAGGAAGCGGAATTTGCTAAATGTGAACTAGCGTTTGGCTTTATTTGACTAATTAAATCATCTAATTGATAGGGAGCAAAATTATTAAATTTATTTTCATTTCTATTTTTTTCAAAAAACGTTAAATCTCCTTTATATGTCCAAATATTATTTGGTAATATTTGAATTAAATAATTAATGGTCTCATAATTACCTTTTTCACAAATTTCTTCAATTACTAAGGGTATTAAATTTTCATTACCGTGCATTTTATCTTTAGTTTTATTTTTCAAAACTGTATAAATACATTCGTTTAAAGTTATTTCATGTGGATTATTAGATTGCGGTATAATAAATATTTTAAAAAAATTTAATCTTTTTTCTATAACGTTAGCTACTAGCATATTATGTAAACTTAGATTTTTAGAATTTTTATAATATCTTGAATTGTTAAATGTTGAAGGTTTATTAGTTAAATAATGTTTAACATTTTTGATTAAATTTTCATCGCTCTCCATCATTTCCAACAATTGATTTTTAATAAATTTAAGGAATGCTTCATCGTTAAAATATAAAGCTTCTGAAAAAAATGAATAAACAGATTTATGTTTTTGAAAAATTAATCGTAGTTTTGTAAAATGATCATCTCCTAAATAATAGAAAATATCTGTAATAAAATTAAATTCCTTATTAGAAATGCATTCTATAAAAAATTTTTTAATATCATTTAAAACTGAAGTAACTTTATTATTTGATTCTTTTATAGTAATAATTTGAGCTAAAGCTTTAAACTGTTCTTCATTTAAATTTGTAAAAGTTTTTTTTTCTAAAATTTCTGCAGCTTCTTCACGTGTAAAATCACCAGTAATTTTTTTTACTATAACCTGAGCTATATCTTTATGATTATCGTATTTATATTTAGGTTGTTTGGGAGGTTTGTTATTAAAAGGAATTTCAAGAGAAGCTGGGTTTTCATCGTGAGGAATATGAGATAAATGTTCATACCCATTATTTTGAACATTTGTGAATCCTCCAGTTTCTTCGTAAGCACCTATAAGTTCTTCTTCATAAGAAGTGGGTGAAGCTTCATTTAACATAGAAGAGTAAAAAACGGTTGAATTTTGATATAACATAAGACCTAACTTTAAATAATTTACAACATTATTATAAAGTTAACAAAATTTATAGGAAAGGTCTTTAAAATTTTTAGGTTTAAAATTATTATGTAATAAATTAATAAATAGTATAGCCTTCTTCGCCATGTTCAAGTTTATCTAAACCTTTTCCTTCTTCAGAAGAACTCATTTTTATTTGCATAAAAACTTTTAAACTAGCCAAAATAAGGAAAGTCATAACGGCTGAGTAAGCGGCAATAATAAATATTGCTAAAATCTGATTAACAACAACATCAATATTTCCATGAATAAGTCCGTTTAATCCATGAGAATTTACACTCTTTGAGCAAAATATTCCTGTAGCGATAGTACCCCAAATACCACCCAAACCATGAATCCCAAATACATCGAGTGAATCGTCATAACCTAATTTTGGTTTTAAATAATTAACTCCCCAGTAACTCAGTAAACTTGCTACAATGCCTATTATCATAGCATATTTAACAGCTACAAAACCTGCACCCGGAGTAATCGCAACAAGGCCTGTCACTGCACCGTTTACTACTCCAATTAAATTAACTTTTTTCTTAAATGTTTTTGAAATTATTATCCACATAATAGCACCAGAAGCTGCAGCAATATGTGTGTTTGCAAGTGCAAGTCCTGCAATTTCATTTGCGGCAAGCGCACTTCCTGCGTTGAAACCAAACCAGCCAAACCAAACTAGCCCGCTTCCTAATATAGTTACTGGCAAATTAGTGGTTTTATAGACTAATGCTTCATTAGTTTTTTTTCCGATTACAATTGCAGCGATAAGGCCTGCAACTGCTGCATTAATATGGACAACTGCACCACCAGCGAAATCAATTGGTGATAAAGCTTTATGAACCCAACCACCAGCCCATATCCAATGAGCTATAGGGGCATAAACTAAAACAGTCCAAATTCCTGCAAAAATTATTATCGGGATTAATCTAACTCTTTCAGCAAAAGATCCAGTAATTATCACGCTTGTAATTACTGCGAACATTCCTTGGTATATAGCAAATACATAATGAGGGATTTTGGTTGTTGCGCTTGTAACTTCCATTCCAACATTCTCGAAAAATGAATATTTTAAACTACCGAAAAATCCATTAACTGTTTCTTCACTAAAAGCTATTGAATAAGCGCAAATAAACCATATGACGGTTACTACAGAAAGCTTAATAAAAGAATGGGTAAGTGTTGCTATCGGGTTTTTATTTTTTACCATTCCACTATAAAAAAGAGCAAGACCTGGAGTCATAAGCATAACTAATGCAGTACAAATAATTGTATATGCAGTATCGCCTGCATTGATTGAGGTCATTTTATTAGTTACGTCTGCTAAACTTACATTTGAAGTAACAATAAATAATAAGGTAATAAAAACTTTAGAAAGTAAGTTTGGAAAGAACATGGGCTACCCTTATAGCATGATATAAATGAGTGTTATTATATGAATATCAATAGTAAATGCAAATATATATTTTTAATAAAGTTAAATGTTTTATGTAGATATTAACTGCATATATTAAAGGTGTTACTATTAAAGAAGTTTATTAAGCGCTAGTTTAAATAAAAGTAAAAGTTTATGGTTTTTAAAATTGTGATTTTTTAAAAGATGAATAGAACAAACAATTAAGTTACTTAAAAAATCTATCTTGTAAGGTAATTTTTTTAGTATTGAATTATTTGTACGAAGGTTCTTAATGTGAAACTTCATTTCATCTTTAGAATATAAATTTGAGGGATTAATACCATGTAACCATGCAAAAGCAAGAGATTGAGGAATAGTAGTATGCAGTTTATATTTATAAATTTGAGAAATTATATTTAATATACTTGTAAAACCATTATCAATTTTTTCTTTATTATCCTTATTTTCAGGGTCAAAAATTGTTGAGTATAATTCGATAATATTTATTAAATCTTTTTCCTCTAATTTGTTTGTAGTAATAATTTCTTTTAAGCTTTCTGTGCTAGGAGATTTAAGAGCGTCTAAATTATTCTGATAAATTGCCTTTATTGCTTCCCGCCACCATGTAAGACGAATAAATGCAAGAGTTGTTTCACTAGTTTTAACTCTAATAGCCTCTAATTCAGAAATAAAATAACAAAATTGTGCGATTTGGGTGTAATGCACTTTATTAGTAAATAGAAGAGAAATGAAATAAGGATAATTATAGTTTTTTATTAAAGAATAATCTATATACATTATATTTTACTTGATAAAACGCTAAGTTTAAAAGTTAAATAAGTTAATTTTCTAAAGTTTTACTTTTATATTATTATCTACATTTTACAAGCTTTTTGAGTGTAGTTGGTAATAAATTTATATATAAAGTAATTACTTCCTTAGTTTGGAAACGTAAATAAAATTAAAGGTGATATTTATGGAGACTATACAACAATTAATAAAAGTTGAAAAAGAGGCTAGAGAATATGGTTTTGATTGGCCTAATACTGAAATGATTTTTGAGCAAATCATCAGTGAATGCGAAGAAATTAAGAATAGTATTAAATTAGAGGAAGGGGTTAAAAGAATTCAAGAGGAGATAGGTGATTTAATGCATGCAGTTTATTCCTTATGTATTTTTATGAATTGTGACCCAATTGAGACTCTAAAAATAACTACAGATAAATTTGAAACAAGATTTTCAATATTAAAAAAATTAGCTCAAGAAGAGGGTTATAATACTTTAAAAGGGCAAAATATTGATGTGCTTATGAAATTTTGGAATGAGGCTAAGCATAAATTAAATAATAATGAAATTTAAAAATTACATTGCAGCGCTTATTATTTCTTTATGAAATAAAAAAATTTTGCGGAAAGTCTCGCCTCTATCTTCAAAATTTTTAAATTGATCGTATGAAGCAGCTGCAGGCGAAAGTACTACGTAGGAAGTTCCTTTAGCTCTTTCAGAATCATTCTTAGCTAGTAAAAACGCATTATCTAAAGTTTCAGCCATTACATATTCTACACCAGCATTTTTTAATGTATTAGAAAATTCATAGCTTGCTTCACCAATTAAATAAGCTTTTTTGATATTTTTAAAATAGGGTTTTAAAGCTTCTATACCACCATCTTTTGCAACACCACCTGCAATCCAAAAGATATTATTAAATGAAGCAAGGGCTGCCATAGAAGCCTCAGCGTTAGTTGCTTTACTATCATTATAATAATGAACATTTGCAATATTTCCTATATATTCCATCCTATGTTTTAAAGGAGAAAATGTAGAAATAGATCTAATGATATTTTGTGGACTTAAGTTATAAGTAAGTCCAACGGCAAAAGCGGCAGCTATATTTTCCCTATTATGTCTACCTGGTAAATGAGCCATTAAAGGAATTGTAGTAACACCTTTATGATCATGAACGTTAAAGATAATGCTTTCTTCTAAACAGCTTACTCCATAATCTAAAATTTTATTTGTAGAAATTGGAATTTTACGAGATTTAATTTGAGAATTTTCAAAAATATTTGCCGTAATTTCATTATCTACGCTTATTATAGCTATGTCTCTAGGGGTTTGGTTAGCAAATAATTTGCATTTTGAATTTATATAATTCTCCATATTACCATGACGATCAAGGTGATCTTTAGTAATATTTAAAAGTACGCCTATACCAAATTTTACATTTCTTAATAAATCAAGCTGAAATGATGAAAGCTCTAAAACATACGTTCCTTGTGTAGCAAATGATTCTAATTCTAAAGCTGGAGTGCCAATATTTCCACCTACTTGGCTATGAATGCCATTAGTATGTAAAATATGATGAGTTAAAGCAGTAGTAGTTGATTTACCATTAGTTCCAGTAATACCTACAAACTTACTTTGTTTATTAGCATCATAAAGAATTTCTATATCAGAAATAATAGGGGTATTACTAATTTTTGCGAGCTTTACAGTATAGTGAGGTTCGGGATAATAAAGAGGGATTCCTGGAGATAACACTAGGTAATCCAATTTATCCCAATTTATTTCCGCAGGATGTTTTAATAACTGTTTTATACTTAATGGCAAATTCATTGTATTAACATTATCGTCCCATGCATAGACTATAGCAGAACTAGCTTTTAAAGATTGAATAATTGCTATTCCACTTTTACCAAGCCCAAAAACCAAACATTTTTTACCATGAAGTTTGCTATTAATAATCAATTAAATCCCTCTATATTTTCCAAATTAAAAAGGAAGGTCGTCATCAAGCCCGACGTCTTGTTTAACTAGCATATCATTGTGATCACTAGTATTATTTGAGAAGTTTTCACTACTGCCGCTTCCTTGTGGTCTATCTAAAATAGCTAGAGCTGAATTATAACCTTGAAGTACAATTTCAGTTGCATAGCGCTCTTGTCCACTATTGTCAGTCCATTTTCTAGTTTGTAAAGCACCTTCAATATATAATTTAGAACCTTTACGTGTATAATTTTTTACTACATTAACTAAACCTTCATTAAACACTACTACACGGTGCCATTCAGTTTTATCTTTTCTTTCACCACTTTGTTTATCGTACCAATTTACAGAGGTAGCAACGACTAAAGAGGCAATTTCCTTACCATCTTGGGTAGTTCTAATTTCAGGATCTTTCCCTAAATTACCTACCAAAATAACTTTATTTATACTAACTGCCATATTTTAACCTCGCTTTTTATTGAAAAATAGAAAGTATATCAATATACTTTCATAAGCTTTCATTGCAATAAATAAATTATCTATCTATAATTACAACCTAATATAATAAAAAATTAAAAATAATTTTAAACTAAAAATTTGTTTTTATCAAATAAAAAGAATTTGAGAATAGAGGCTATGACAGAAGAATATATCTCCGTAAGAGGAGCAAAACAGCACAATTTAAAGAATATTAATGTTGACATCCCACGTAACAAATTAGTGGTAATAACAGGACTTTCTGGATCAGGAAAATCATCTCTTGCTTTCGATACTATTTATGCAGAAGGACAGAGAAGATATGTCGAAAGTTTATCAGCATATGCAAGGCAATTCTTGCAATTGCAAGATAAACCGGATGTTGAGTCTATTACAGGACTTTCACCAGCGATTGCTATTGATCAAAAAACTATTTCAAAAAATCCACGCTCAACTGTTGGTACAATTACTGAAATATATGACTACTTAAGGTTATTATATGCAAGGGTTGGAATACCTTATTCACCAGCAACTGGTCTTCCAATTCAAAGTCAAACTGTTACACAAATGGTCGATGCAGTTAAGAAATTACCTGAAAATACCAAGCTTTATATTATCGCCCCAATGATTAGAGGCCATAAAGGTGAATATCGTAAGGAATTTTTACAGCTTAAGAAGCAAGGATTTCAGCGAGTTAAAATTGATGATATTTTATATGAATTAGATGAAATACCACAAATAGATAAAAATAAGAAACACGATATTGATGTTTTAATTGATAGACTCATTATAAACGATAGTTTAGGTAACAGACTTGCGGATAGTATTGAAACTGCATTAAAGATTGGTAATGGAGTTATGCATGTGGAGATTTCAGGTCTTCCCGAGGATCATAATACTTCTTATAAAGATGGTGAAATTATTACTTTCTCAGAAAAATTTGCCTGTCCAATTTCAGGGTTTCATTTAGATGAAATAGAGCCAAGATTATTTTCATTTAATAGTCCATATGGAGCATGTCCAGTTTGTGACGGAATAGGTAAAGAATCATATTTTGAGCCAGAATTAGTAGTTCCTCATCCTAATAAAACCATTAAAGCAGGAGCAATTGAACCATGGTCATTAAATCAATCAAGATTTGTGACTCAAACATTGGAAGCTCTATCAACTCATTATAAATTTTCTTTAGAAGTACCGTTTAAAGATTTACCAGAAAATATTAGAAAAACTATATTATTTGGATCAGATGAAGAAGAAATAGAATTTACTTATTATGATGGTAATCGTAAGCAAGTTACGAAAAAACCATTTGAAGGAGTTATTCCATATTTAGATAAAAGATATAAAGATGCAGATATGGCATGGCTTAAAGATGAATTAGCTAAATATCAATCTGATAGACCATGTAATACATGTAGTGGTTATAGATTAAAACCTGAAAGTTTATGTATAAAAGTAGGTGACTTAAACATTGGGCAAGTTTCTCAAAAAACTATTTCAGATTTAGTGGTGTGGTTTGAACATCTTCCTGAAAAATTAAATGATACTCAGAAAAAAATCAGTGAAAGAGTAATCAAAGAAATTAGGGAAAGATTATTTTTCTTAAAAAACGTTGGATTAGATTATTTAACATTAACACGTGAATCCGGAACTTTATCAGGAGGAGAAAGTCAGCGTATTAGGCTTGCTTCACAAATTGGTTCTGGGCTTACTGGCGTATTATACGTGTTAGATGAACCTTCAATTGGCCTCCATCAATCAGATAACCATAGACTTATCAAAACGTTGAAGAACTTACGTGATTTAAAGAATACTGTAATTGTTGTTGAACATGATGAAGAAACAATGCACGAAGCAGATTATGTTATTGATATAGGACCAGGCGCTGGTGTTTATGGCGGTAAAGTAATTGCTGAAGGAACTCCAGAAGAAATTAAACATAATCCAAACAGTATTACAGGCCAATATTTAAGTGGTGTAAAAAAGATTGAAATACCAGCAGAAAGAAGAAAAGGCCACGTTGGTAAATTCCTCTTGTTAGAAGGGGCAACTGCTAACAATTTACAAAATTGTAATTTAAAAATTCCTTTAGGAACTTTTTGTGCGATTACAGGTGTTTCTGGTGGTGGAAAATCAAGTCTTATTATTCATACGCTTTATAAAGCAGCCATAAAGCAATTAGAAGGTACTAAAGTTACCCCAGGAGCATATGAGAGATTAACTGGTTTAGAACACATTGATAAAATTATTGAAATCGACCAATCACCAATTGGCCGTACTCCACGTTCAAATCCTGCAACTTATACCGGTGCCTTTACTCCAATTAGAGATTGGTACGTAGCTTTACCAGATTCTAAAGCAAGAGGATATAAAGCAGGGCGTTTCTCATTTAACGTTAAAGGTGGACGTTGTGAAGTTTGCCAAGGTGACGGTGAATTAAAAATAGAAATGCATTTCTTGCCAGACGTTTATGTAAAATGTGATGCCTGCCAGGGAGCAAGATATAATCGTGAAACTTTAGAAATTAAATATAAAGATAAATCTATTGCAGATGTATTAAATATGACTGTAGATGAAGCTTTAGAATTTTTTGAAAAAGTGCCAGTGATCAGAGAAAAAATGTTTGCTTTAAGAGAGGTTGGTTTAGGTTATATTAAAATAGGTCAATCTGCTACTACGCTTTCTGGTGGTGAAGCTCAAAGAGTTAAACTTGCAAAAGAACTCTCACGTAGGTCAACTGGTAAAACTCTATATATTTTAGATGAACCAACTACAGGTCTACACAGTGATGACATTAATAAGCTTTTAAAGGTATTACATCGTTTAGTTGAAATGGGAAATACAGTAATTGTTATTGAACATAATCTTGATGTAGTTAAAACAGCTGATTATGTTGTTGATGTGGGCCCTGGCGGTGGCGATAAAGGTGGAAGAATTGTTGCAAGTTGTACACCGGAAGAATTAGTTAAAATTGAAGAAAGTATTACAGGACAATGTTTAAAGCCTTACATACCTTCTAATGTTGAAGAAGCGGTGTAAACCATTAGTGTTTTTTTAGTGTAGATAAGAAAGAAAATACGATTTCTTTCTTATCTATTCTTTAGTAAGTAATATTCTTTTCTGAATTTAAAAATAATTTTTTAAATACTTTATCTATATTACTATTTAATCCGCGGATAAGTTTTCTTACAGCATTGTCTGGTAATTTTTCTTGATTATAAAAAGGGCTGTTAGTTCTGAAAGTTGCATAGCCTAATGATATATTGGCATCAAAAACAAGAGGGTTTTCTAATTTAAATGAATTAGTCTGTTTAATTATATCGGTAAGTACGTGACTTGCTTTTAATTCTGGTTTTTTACTACAAATTTCTATAATGCAATTAGCTACATCTATTTTATAATTATTTTCTAAACCTATTAAGTGATTTTGAGTGCTTAGATTTTTCTTATATTTTTCAATTAGCTCAGGTAAGTTTTCTTTAACTTTAAAATTAGATTCAAAATTTGAAGGAATTAATTCTTTATGCAGCAATTGTTTAGTTAGATCATTATATATTTTTTGTTTTATAGAATCGACAAGAACTCGAAATTCGGGATAACGTTCATCTTCCATATATTTTTCAATAGATTTTCTAATAATATCAATAATATCACCTAATATTTGAAATTCTATTTCATGATTAAATAGGGTTAATTTGTTGCTACTAAATTTAATAGCAATTATACCTAAATATGCATTAATATTTTGAATATCAACAATTCTAGACAAAAAATATTTTAGTTGGTCAAATTGTTTGTTATTTAACATGCTTATTATTTCATTCATGTGTGCATATAAGAAGTTTTTAGCAGTTTGGTCGCTAAAAATTTCAATAAGTAATTTGAATTTTTCTTCTGACTTCATGGAGCCTCCATTTATTTTCAAAAATTGTTATAATTATAAAAATTAGGCAAGCTTTTAGGTATGTAGGGAATTTAGATATAAATATTTTATAAGTATATTTTAACAGTACCTGGCTTAGCAAGTACTGAAATTTTTATACTCTATTTTTTCATAATAATAATTAGGAATTACTTAAAATAGATAATCATCTACTTGAGTGTCAATATATTCACTCGCAATTATTTCTTTATCACCGTTTATATTTTCATGAATAGAATAACCCATGTATTCTTTAAATTTAGGTCCAGTGTCTTCAACTTCTGTTAAATAATCGGCAACATTTATTTTAGAAGCTAATTTCATAGAAATAATTTTATCAGGGTTACCATACCCAGCTGGTACTTTCCCGCTTGGTGTCCCCCCGTTATTTATTTTATAAACATGCTCCATACCACTCATGACTCTTCCGATTATGGTATGTTTATCATCAAGCCATAAGGCATTAGTAAGGGTAATAAAAATTTGGCTATCTTCAGTGTTAGGGCCTTTATTTGCCATTGATACCATACCTTTTACATGATGAGCTCCTGAAATTTCATCCTTAATAATATATCCTGATCCTCCAGAACCTGTTCCTGTAGGGTCGCCAGTTTGCACTACAAAGTCTTTTACAACACGGTGAAAGGTCAGACCATCATAGAATTTTTTATGAATAAGGTTTTTTATTCTTTTCACATGCTTAGGAGCAAGCTCAGGTAATAATTCAATGACTACAATTCCATCTTTTAAATTCATAAAGACAATGTTTTCATTGTCAGTTTCCAAATTAACTTTATTCATAAAACTAACCATTATACCAAATATTTATTAAAATTTTAATTATTTTCAGATGATTTTGTCAACATTAATTATGCGAATAAAATCATTAATTTACAGTTGGTTACATAACAAAGATCTAAATATGAATATTTGCTATACAACAATAAAGTATGAAGATATAACTATTATACAAATATTTTAAAATAGTTTTTAACTAAGCTCTTAATATCAATCTTTATCGGAAATTAGGGATGGCAAAAGAAATAATTTTATTATTTTTAAGTATATTTTTTTCGTTATCAGCGTTTGCAAGCAATATAAAAATGGAAGTATTTGTTGATGATAATAAAGAAAGCTTAATTAAGATAAAATTAGAAAAAGGTTGGAAGATTTATTATAAATATCCTGGGGAATTCGGAGAAGCTCCAAACTTTACAGTAAATAATAAAAAAATCAGTGTAAGATTTCCTGCGCCTCAAAGAATGAAAATTAGTGGAGCGGATAATTTTGTTTATGAAAATAAGATTAGCCTTAAAAGTAAGCAAATAAAAATTGATGATAAAGTTAATTTAGAATATTTTTTATGTAATAAAATTTGTATGGCAGGCGAAATAAGTAGCATTGCTAAAAGGTCAAATTTTCCTATAATTATTAATGACTTAATAGAAAAATTAGATCAACAAGTACAAGGATCTATTTATTTTCATAATGATAAACTTTATTTAACTTTTCCAAATCCTTTATCTAAAAACCTGGATGATATAATAATTCACAAAGACTATTTTGTTACTAAAAGAATTAAAGACAATAATGAAAAAATTATTGTTGAAGTGAAATACCCTAAGCTTAGAAGTAAAGAATGGGTAATAAATGATTTAATAACCTCACCAGTCACTCTTTTGCTAATATCTGACAAGGAAGGAACTGAAGTAGAAACTAACTTAAGTTTTAGTACAAAAGAAACTTATATTACGTTTGTTGTTGCTTTATTTATGGCTTTCTTAGGAGGGGTAATATTAAATTTAATGCCATGTGTATTACCTGTACTTGCTTTAAAAATTAATAGTGTAACTAAAAACCATGTCCTTAAAAGAATAGAAATCATTTTTACAATTTTAGGAATTTTTGCTTCATTTTTTGTTCTTTCAAATATTGCTATTTTTGCAAAGAGATTTGGCTTGATCTTCGGATGGGGTATTCATTTTCAAAACCCTTATTTTACATTTATTTTAACATTAATTATAACAATATTTGCATTAAGTTTATTTGGAATGATAAGGTTAAGAACACCTAATTTACTTAATTTAAAACCTACTGAATCTGTTTATGTAGATGGCTTTGCTAGTGGTTTATTAACTACTATTTTATCAACTCCGTGTACTGCTCCTTTTCTTGGTTCAGCGTTAGCTTTTACACTCACTGCAAGCAGTTACCAAATTATCTTAGTATTTATGTCAATTGCTTTAGGTTTATCCCTTCCATATGTAGTGCTCTTGATCTTTCCAAAATTACTTAAAGATTTGGGTAAATTAGCTAAATATTCTCGTATAATAAATATTTTTATGGCAATAAGCTTAACTCTTACGGCAATTTGGTTGAGTACTGTCTTTTTAGAGCAGGCAGGAATTACTAAATCTGCCATAAACAATGATTCAAAAGATTTAACTTGGGAAAAATTTGATGAATCTAAAATTGAAGCTTATTTAAAGCAGGATAAAAAAGTTTTTATCGATATTACAGCTAAATGGTGTTTAACATGTTATTTTAATAAAATTAATGTTCTTGAAAGTAAGGAAGTTAAAGAATTTTTTAAAATAAACAAAGTGGTTTTAATGCGTGCAGATATTACTAAAACTAATCCAATAATTACTACTTACCTTGTTAAACATAATCGAAGTGGTATTCCTTTTAATGCTGTTTATAGTAATTATTATAAACAAACACTAAATGGCCCTCATATTTTTTCAGAGATACTTAGTAAAAATGAGTTAATGAGTGGTATAAAATAAATGTTAATCTTTACTAAATATTAATTGCGACGTAAAATCACAAATGTCATAACTTTTTTAAGGGAACTATTATGAAAGAAGGGATTTTACTAATTGCCTTAATAAATACTGCTAACAGTGGCGATGTTGACCACACGCGCGGTGTAATGAATGTACTTTATGGAAGATTAGAACCAAATTATAACATCGAAAAAATTGAAATGGATGTTAAAGACAAAGAAGCTAAAAGTTTTAGTAACGAATTAGAAAGCAATGATTTCTTTATAAGTAAGTATAAAAACTTTAATAAGGTTGTTACTTACGCTGCTGGTGAAACTAGCCTAAATCATCTTATTGAATTTAAAGATAAATTTCCAAAAACTCATATTATTTTTGGTGCGCATCAATTTTTTAAAAGCTTAATCTCTAGCAATTTACCGAACATTGATATGTTGGTTATGCCTAAATATGCTATTAATTCAGAACAAGAATCAATTATAAAACAATATGGGGTCAAGCTTAGTGGTACTTTTGGCATTCCCCATTCTTCAACATTAAAGAAATTAAGAGAAAGTTTTGAGCAAAGGAAATCTACAATCCCGGAAAGTAAGAAATACTTACTTGTAGTTCTTGGTGGCGATGCTCCAACACCGGAAGGTATAATAAAATATTATACAAAAGACGAAGCTATTTATTTAGCGCAAATAGTGGCAAGTAAAGCTAAAGAAGGTTATTATGTACTTGTAACTAATAGCGGCAGAACGGGTTTGCATAATCCTTTTACTAAAGAAAAACTAGCAGTTCATGATGAAAGCGTTGTTAATGAATATAAGATAGACGAAATTACCACAGCCTTTTGTAAAAAGTTAGAACAAAATAAAGTTGAGTTTCGTTTATTTGATTTTAAAAAGCTAAAAACTGGTCAATATGATAGTTCCTTTGATGCTTTATTATATACAGTTAGTAATAATTCTGAATCAATAGCTATTCTTCCTGCAGAATCAAGTAGTATGATTACAAAAACTTCTGATTTTCTTAAAGCTGATAAATTAGTTGTTTATAATAATAATGCTGTAAATCAAGTCCATGAAGCGCAAGTTAGACTTTTAAATGATAGCAATCGTATAAACTATTATGAAGTGACTAAAAATGGTTTTGAAAAAATTAAACCTAGAAAAAATAATAACGATCAAAATATTGAAAATG
Organism: Sphingobacteriia bacterium; assembly: GCA_017304685.1. Classification (NCBI taxonomy): domain Bacteria; kingdom Pseudomonadati; phylum Bacteroidota; class Sphingobacteriia; species Sphingobacteriia bacterium. Next base: position 178,800 of record JAFKLR010000003.1, read on the forward strand.
AAATAATTAAATCGGATGCAGAAATAGTGGCTGAAAGTGTTATTAATCAATTTGTAAAAGAAAAGTCATATATAACTAAATAGTTTTTATATATTTTCTTGCGTATCGCTATCATTAATAAAGCCATTAATTTGTGAATTCCACAGTTTTGTATATAGGCTATTTTTATTGAGAAGATCATAGTGAGTGCCATCTTCGATTATTTTGCCTTTATCAAATACTAGTATCCTATCCATATTGAGTAAGGTTGATAACCTATGAGCTATTACAATAGTAGTACGGTTTTTCATGAGGTTTTCTAAACTATTTTGAATGTCTTTCTCGGTTATTGAATCAAGGCTACTTGTTGCTTCATCAAGAATAAGAATAGGGGCATTTTTTAAAATTGCTCTTGCTATTGCAATTCTTTGTCTTTGGCCGCCACTAAGTTTAACTCCGCGTTCACCAACAAGAGAATTAAAACCTTCTTCAGTTTTCATAATGAAGTCATAGGCGCTTGCAAGTTTTGCCGCTTCAATTACTTCTTCATCGCTTGTATTTATATTACCGTAACGAATGTTTTCCATAAGTGATCGGTGAAATAATATGGGGTCTTGAGGAATAAAAGCAATATTTTTTCGTAAGCTATCTTGGGTAACAAGGTTTACATCCTGGTTATCAATAGAAATTTTACCATTTTGTATATCAAATAGCCTTATAATTAGATTTACAAAAGTAGTTTTACCGCTTCCAGAATACCCAACAAGACCAACCTTTGTATTTCCTTCAATGGTTACTGATAAATTTTCAAATAATGGTTTGTCATGCAAATATTTAAAATGTACATTATTAAAACAAATATCGCCATTAAGTACTTTTAATTCAAATGCGTTAACCTTATCTTTTATTTCATGTTCCTTAGTGACTAAAGTAATACCTTGCTTTAATGTTCCTATTTCTTCAGTAAATTTATTTAAATCGTCCAGAAAGTTCCAAGTGAGTTGAATTATATTAATAGTAATACTAAATATTAGATAAAAGTCACCGTATGTAAGTTGTTTTTCAGCATATAATTTTATAGTAAAATAAACTATAAAACCTATCATTATATTGTTAATGAAGCCTTTAATATAATTACTTTTTATTATGTATAAACGAAACTTTTTGTCACTATCTGTAGTTTTTTGTAAATAACTACTTAGGTAATTTATCTCGTGTATTTTATTTGCAAAATAAATGACGTTATTAATGTTTCTAATAATATCAATAACTTTACCCCACATTGTTGATCTGTTTTTAGCTACAATTTGTGAGTAATTATCAATAGGTTTAAGAAAGTAAAAATTAGCTACTATAAAAACTATAAAGTAAATTAACATTACCATTCCAAGCTTCCCATTTACTGTAGCAAGAAATAATATTGAAAATATACCATGAGCGATTTTTTCAAGCGTTGCAGAAAAAGAACTAAATACACTCGGTACTGCTCTATATAAATCACTAATTTTATTAGAAATGCTCCCGGCAAAATTTTCTTGGAAATATTTATAAGAATGATTTGTTATATAATCTGTAAGTTTACGAATGATCTCCATTCGCATTTCAGGCACTGTATTTACCTGAATATATTCCCATGCACGGTAGAAAATATTATAACATTCTGAACGTATAATAAATGCTATACTACATATTATTAGTAACTTATTGTTTATACTGTTATTTGTTACAAAATCTATAAGATATTTAATAATGTAGCTATCTAAAGGTGGTATTAATGAAGAAATAATTGAGCAAAACAAATTTCCATAAAGATAAAGTTTATAATCTTTTAGAAAATACCAAATGAATTTAAAAGTAGTTGAAGGTAATCGATCCATACTGATTTATTTAATTTTGTTATAATTAATAATGATTTACTTTATGTATCCGAAGGCAAGAATATCAAGTAAAAATTCGAGTTTTATATTATCATACTATTGACATTAACCTAAATATCGTATAATTTCCATCCATAAATCGAAATAATAAGGTGTGTTATGAAAATTGCTAGTTCAATAAAATCAAAGAAAGACAGAGATAAAAATTGTAGGGTAATTCGTAGAAAAGGTCGTATCTACGTTATTAACAAGAAAAACCCAAGATATAAAGTTCGTCAAGGTTAATATTTAAATCTTTCTTTAAATATATTAAAGCCACCTTAAGGGTGGCTTTTTTCATTAATAAAGCTTTATTTATAATTACAGAATTGATATAATAATTAATCAATTAAAAATTATTATATTATGAAGAATTATTTGATCTCAGTTATTATAAGAACTGTTGGAAGAGAAAGCTTAGAACAAGCAATTAATTCGGTTATTACTCAAACTTATAAAAATATTGAAATAATAGTTGTTGAAGACAATGGCAAAAAATGTGAAGAAAGATGCCATGCTTTTAATGATGAAAGAATTAAATATTATAATACAGGCGCGAGTCTAGGTAGAGTTAAAGCTGGAAATTTAGCTTTAACTAAAGCAACAGGGGATTATTTAATTTTTTTAGATGATGATGATGAATTCTTACCAACTCATTTAGCCACTTTAATTGCAAAAGTAGATGGTGAAAATATTGTCTATAGTTTTGCTTATGAAGTTGGAATCAATAAAGAATTAAATTTAAAAACTAAACCTTATATTCTTCAAGAATATTACCCTCAGGAATATTTATACTTTTTTAATCTATTTCCTATTAATACCGTTCTTTTTCCTAAAAAAGCTTATGATGAATTAGGTGGATTTGAAGAAAATATTGAAATGCTTGAAGATTGGATTTTATGGGCAAAATATGGTTTTAAATATAAATTTATTTCATCAGATTATATAACGGCGATTTATACAGTACCATTCGGATTAAAATCTTATTTTAAAAGACATTTTATGATTAAAAAATATTTTAATCAAGCAAGTGATTTGATTAATAAGTTATCAAAAAATGCGCCTATAAGTATTCAAAAAATAGATTTTTTATCACGCATAAAAAGAAAATTTAAAGTTGTTTATATCTTATTTAAAGCTCGTCTTGACACATAACTTATTAATTAGTATCAACGATTTTAGTTAAACTTATTTTATTGGAAAATTATGATCAATATTACCTTAGCAGATGGGTCAATAAGGCAGTTTGATAAAGCCTCAATTAACGGCTTTGAAATTGCTGAAAATATTAGTAAAAGCCTTGCAAAGGCAGCGCTTGCTATAAAAGTTAATAATGAACTTAAAGATTTAAGTCATACAATAACCACTGATGCTAAGATTGAGATTGTAACACCTACAAGTAATGATGGATTAGAAGTAATTAGGCATGATGCCGCGCATATATTAGCTCAAGCTATAAAAGAGCTTTATCCAGATGCTCAAATTACAATTGGGCCTGTAATTGAAAATGGTTTTTACTATGACATTTCATATAAGCAAAGCTTAACACCAGATGATTTAGTAAAAATTGAAGCTAAAATGCAGGAAATTATAAAAGCTGATTATAAAATTGAACGTGAAGAATGGGATAGGGATGAAGCGGTAAAATTCTTTAAATCAATTGGTGAGCATTATAAAGCAGAAATTATTGCAAGTATTCCTAGTAATGAAAAAATTAGCCTCTACAGACAAGGTAATTTTATTGATCTTTGCCGTGGACCACATGCCCCAAGTACTGGCAGACTTAAAGCTTTTAAATTAATGAAGCTTGCCGGTGCTTACTGGCGTGGTGATAGTAATAACGAAATGCTTCAACGTATTTACGGTACTGCCTGGGCTGATCAAAGGCAACTTGATGATTACTTAAAAATGCTTGAAGAAGCTGAAAAAAGAGATCATCGTCGTTTAGGAAAAGAGCTTGGTTTGTTTCATATTCAAGAAGAAGCTCAAGGAATGATTTTCTGGCATGAAAAAGGCTGGACTTTATATCGTATAATAGAAAGTTACATTAGAGGGAAGTTAGAAAAGAATGGATATGTTGAGGTAAAAACTCCTATTATTTTAAATAAGAAATTTTGGGAGCAATCAGGTCATTGGGAAAAGTTTAGAGAAAATATGTTTGTCTCTGAACAAGAGGATGAAACTTTAGCTATTAAGCCAATGAGTTGTCCATGCCATATTCAAATATTTAATCAAGGAATTAAAAGTTACCGTGATTTGCCACTTCGTATGGCAGAATTTGGTAATTGCCATCGTAATGAACCTTCAGGCGGACTTCATGGTCTTATGCGCGTAAGAGGATTCACTCAAGATGATGCGCATATTTTCTGTGCGGAAGATCAAATTACTGACGAAACTATTAGATTCTGTAATTTATTAAAAGAAGTGTATAAAGACTTTGGATTTACAGAAATAGCAGTAAAATTCTCTGATAGACCTGAAAAAAGAGCGGGTAGTGATGAAACCTGGGATAAGGCAGAAGGAGCATTAAAACAAGCAGTAGAAGCTGCGGAACTAGAATATATTTTAAATCCAGGTGAAGGGGCGTTTTACGGTCCTAAGCTTGAATTTGTACTTCGCGATGCGATTGGCAGGGATTGGCAATGTGGAACCTTACAAGTAGATTTTGTTTTACCAGAAAGATTAGATGCAACTTATATAGGTGCTGACGGTAATAAACATCGTCCTGTAATGCTTCATAGAGCAATATTTGGTTCTTTCGAGAGATTTATAGGGATTCTAATTGAAAACTTTAGCGGAAAATTCCCGTTATGGCTTTCACCAATTCAAGTAATGGTAATGACAATTACTAATGATGCAGATGAATATGCCAAAAAGGTTTACGAAAAGTTAAATAATTCTGGCGTAAGAGTAAAATTAGATTTACTTAACGAAAAAATTAATTATAAAATAAGAAAGTATTCGCTTGAAAAGATTCCAGTAATGGTTATTGTGGGCAAAAATGAGATGAATGAAAATACTGTTTCAGTTAGAACATCAAGTGAAAGCCCACAAGAAGTTATGAAATTGGATGATTTTCTAACATACTTACAAAGTAATATTAAAATAAATGCATAATAAAAATTAAGGAGAAGGGCTATAAGTAACAGTAAAGGTAATCAATTCCCTAGAGCAAATAGAGAAATAACAACTAAACAAGTTAGGTTAATTGATTTTGATGGTACAATGCTTGGGGTAGTAACTACTCAAGAGGCATTAAAAATAGCAGCAGATCGTGGATTGGATTTAGTAGAAGTTTCACCTACGGCTGATCCCCCCGTATGTAAAGTCCTTGATTTTGGTAAATATAAATATGAAGCTCAGAAAAAAGCTCATGATGCGAAAAAGAAACAAAAAGTTATTGAAGTAAAAGAAATTAAATTAAGGCCTACTATTGCTGAAGGTGACTACGAAGTTAAACTAAGAAGTGTTAAAAAATTCATTACTGAAGGCGATAAAGTAAAAGTTTCAGTAAAATTCCGTGGTCGTGAAATTACTCATGACGAATTTGGAATGAATCTTCTTGTTAGGATGAAAACCGAACTTAGCGAAATTTGTAAGGTTGAACTTGAGCCTAAAATGGAAGGTAAGCAGTTAATAATGATACTAGCGCCACAAGCTAGTAAATAGATTTCAATTTTTATAGGAATCTAGTTTTTTTTCCTAGATTCCTATAAAAATTATTTTGTTACTTCGTTATTTTTATTAATTTCTTTTTGTTTTTCTTTGAATGCGAATGAATTTTTAACGTTATCAATTTCTTTATTGATCTTTGTTAAGTTTTCTTCTGAAGCCACAATGTTTAATTTAGGGTTAAGCGGTTTAAGTGTGGCAAAAGTTTGAATTGCTTTATCACTTAATTCAATATCAGATATATTAATATAATTTAATTTGGTTAAATTTAACAATTTTTCAAATTCTTGTTCAGGAATTTGCTTACAATTACTAAGATTAATGGCCTCAAGATCTTTTAAATTTGTTACGAAGTTTAATGAAGTAATATTAGAATTACCGATGTACAATTCTTTTAGAGTTTTAACTTCACCTAGCTTATTGATTTCAGTGTTATTTAAATTAGGGCAACGATTAAGAATTAGTGCTTTAAGATTAGGAAAAGTTTTGATAAAATCCAAATCAGTAATTGAAATCCCACCCAAGCTTAAATCTTCTAGTGTAGGATGATTTGCAAGTTTTTCAAATTCTTGAGAAGTTAAATTGTCGCAACTATTTAAATTCAATTTTTTTAATTTAGAAAGTTGGTCAATACCTTCCAGGCTATTTATCTTTGTAACAGATAAATCCAAAATTTCTAAAGTTTTAGTATTAAAAAATTGCTTAGAAAATCAATAAATTATAAATTGAAATAAAGCATTTAGAAGGTAAGTTAGTCCTTATAATAAAGAAAATGACCTAAAAAGGAATTAAAGTAAGTATAATTATCTAATATTAAATGCAAATTCAAATTGGCTAGCAATATCGATTTCAACGCTTGCAATACGTTCATAATCAAACCAAATACGCATAGGGTAATTAACGTTTAAAACCTGCTTAGGATTTATTTGTTCATTACTTGAATAAGGTAATACTTGTTTAACTAAAACTATATTATCCTTATCTTTTAATATAATTCTCATATAAATTGTAGGAATAATTTTGTCAGAGAAATTTACAATTTTTCCATTAATTAAAATGAAATTCCCTTGATTAGTTTTTGCAGGGTTGAAGCTTAAATCAGTAAATCTTAATCCTTTAGTGTCATAATATCCCATGTAGCTATAAAGTGGTTCAAGTATAGGAAGTTTTTTAACCATGATATCTTTAGCAAAAATACAAGCTATGAAGAATAAAAAAATGAAAGTTGTTAATGGGAAAAGATAAAACCATTTTGAAGTTTCTTCATATACTTTTTGATTTGCCTTACTTACTTTACTGTTTTCATTTATAATATGATCAATATTGATTTCTTCAGTAGTTTTTGTAGCTACCCATTCAATTTTACAATTTGAACACCTTACCTTTCTGCCAGCATCAGGTATGAGTTTATCATCTACTTTAAATTTAGTATTACAGCTAGGGCAAGAAATAATCATATTTTAATTTTATTTAATTATTAAATTAATGAGTAACATACTGCTTTGTTTTTTACAACAAAATTATCATATTATTTACAATATAAAAAGTTTTTTCGAGCAGGATGTTTAATGAAAAATTAAAAATTCTAAATTAATGTTCTAGTGCCATTAATTTAGAATTTTTAGAAATTATTTTTTTAAAGAAATTGATGAAATAGAACTTATTATTTGATTTAACTCGTTAGCATCAAATCGGTTAGTTATATTATATGAAATATCTAAAATTTGTTTAAATTTATCATATCCTGTTTTAAGGTCAGGTTGTTGAAGATCTTGTAAGATGCTTTCAAAATTATAAATTGGATTTTCCCCCTTTTGTATTTTATGCTCATTTACATTTAAATACATAGCTAATACTAGATTATGGACTGCAATAGAGTTTAATCCATTATTGAAATCATATAAAATTACTACAGGGTTATTAGACATAATATGATTGTCTTTAATAAAAGCAGAGAATTCACTTAACATTACTTGCGGAGGAATTGTTTTGGAGCATTCAAAAACAAATTTGTTTTCCCCTTGAACTTTAGCATAATTTTTATTAGTAGTTTTATCTCTAAAAGAAGTATTATTTTGACTGCGTAAATCAATAATTAATCCAGCTGCTTTCGCTTGATCGCTTGTAAATTTTGTAGAAGGAATTAAAACTAATTCTTTACTTGGGCTTAAATACACCCGGGTATTGTTAGCGAAATTTTTCTCAAGGAAAGATTCATTAAGTCCATGATCGGTTGGAATGATTGATGCCTCCAGTGAGTTAAATGATTCCAGACCATAAACAGAATTTTCCATATATGAATTGTCTAGTAATACAGATTTAGTCAAATCTTCCATGCCTGGCATTACGGATCTACCTAATTCTTCACCATCTTTATTAACGTAAAGGCCGCTAGAATTATATGATTCACCGTCATAAGTAGAATATTCAAGATTATCACTAGTTTGTTTATTTCTTTTAAGAATTAATTCTCCTACTGTAATATTATAAAGTAGGTTAGAAAAATTTTCATAATCTTGCTTTGATAATTTTTCTTTTATAATTTGTTGTAAATCAACACCAGGTATGAAATTCCCTTCTTTATCAAAAATTTTAAAATATTCTTCGGTAGATAAATTTTTATTAATTAAATTTTCAAAAATCATTTTCATGATTATTGAAGAATTTGATCCCATTCTTTTTTCAGTTGCAAGTAAAGTGTTGATTATACTAGGTGAGGTTATGTGTTGAAGATTTGTATTATTCTCTTTTATAAAATGATAAAAGACTTTAAATGCTTCATAAGCATCTTTGTTATTAGCAGAAAAAGTTTGAAATATTTCACTTTCAAAAGAGCTTAAATCAAATAGTTTAACATCATCAAAGTACCTTCTACTTAAAATAAATAAATTTTTTATTAAATATAGATTGGAGATAGCATCTTTTCCATATTTAGATAATTCCTCATTTGCATTATTAACTGCTACTTGTTGATAATTTTTCATTATAGCCCTTTAATTTAAATTAATTACATGTATATATATTAACAAAAAATTAACTAAAAGTAAAGTTATTTATTAAGAAATGCTAATACTTAATAAAGTAAGGCTGTTTGCTTATCAGGGCAAGCTAATGTCTCTATTTGAATAGTAGAATGAGTTAAATCAAATTTTTTATATAAAATTTCTCTTATATCTTCTTGTAACTTATCATAATTTATAGAGTTATCATTTATCATAACGTGTAGTGTGGTAAGCTTATGATTTGGCGTTAAAGACCAAATGTGAATATCGTGTACATCCGTGACTACCGATAAATTATCTATTATTTCTTTTATAATTTCGTCAGGATTTATTGAGCTTGGAGATCCTTCCATTAAAATGTAACTGGATTGTTTTATTAAACGCCAACTAGCTTTTAAAAAAAGTACAGATATCAATAATGAAAGTATAGCATCAACTTCTGCCCAACCAGTTAACATAATTATAAATCCTGCAATAATTGCAGCAATTGAGCCTAACATATCACTTAAAACATGAAGAAGAGCGCTTTTAATATTAATATCATCACTTGCTCCGTTTCTAATCATTAGAAAGGAAAGGAAGTTAACCAGAAGGCCAATTAATCCTACATAAAAAATTGCCTCACCGCCTATTTCCACAGGGTTAAAAAATCTAAAAAATGATTCAAAGGCCAAATAAATTGATAAAACAAGTAAGCTTATAGCATTAACAAATGTCGCAATTACTTGTAAGCGATGATAACCATAAGTAAATTTATTATTTTTAGGACGATTTGATATGAATAGCGCAAACCATGAAAGAAATAATGCTATACTATCAATTAACATATGTCCGCTATCAGCAAGTAAGGTAAGAGAACCAGTATAAATTGCAGCTATTGCCTCAATAATCATAAAGCTTGAGGTAAGGATCAAAGCCCTTAATAATATACGGCCTTGTGTCTTATTGTGGTTACAATGGTCATGATAATGCAATGACATAAAAAATCTTCTTAAATGAGTTAGAATTTGATTGTGACTTAAATAAAAATAATTTCAATTATAAGATAGAAATTATTAGAATAATTATTTATTTTTATCAATTTTAGTTAAAAATTTTTCAAAATCTTTTGCCTCGCTAAATTCTTTATAAACCGAGGCAAAACGAACATACGCAACTTGATCAACTTCAGCAAGTGTAGACATAATAATTTCACCAATAGTTTTAGAATGTACTTCGTTATTACCTAACGATTCTACCTTCGCAGTAACCTGATTTACTAAAGATTCAATTTGGTCACTAGATAATTGCCTTTTTCTAAATGCAATGCTAATTGACCTAGATATTTTTTCTCTATCAAATGGTCGCTTTTCTCCATTCTTTTTAATAACCGAAATTTCTCTAAACTGGATTTTCTCTATAGTTGTAAAGCGGTTATTACATTTAAGACATTGACGCCTTCTTTTAATAATATGACCATCATCACTTGCCCGGGAGTCTTTAACTTGGGTATCTTCAAAAGCACAAAAAGGACATTTCATAAATATTAACTTTTATTAATAAATCAATTCTTATCCCTTTAAAATATAGAATTATATTCATAGTTACAAGAAAAGAAGCAATTAAAATCAATAGGTTGCAAATTAGTTAAAATATTAATATATTAAAAATTGACAGGAAAGTTAATATATTAAATAATTATATATTGTATATTATTTATTATAGGCCGTATTATGCTGTGGGATCTAGGAAAAAAACTAAAAAATTGGTTTAAAGATCATCAAGAAAAAAAGCTAAACAAAAAAATTGGCGATATTGATAACACAATAAAATATATTAATAGCAAAATTAACGAAGCTAATAATAAAAAAGAACTTTCTGATGAAGATAGTAAAGAGTTAGCAAAGTTAGAAAAAGACAAAGAAACCTTAGAAAAAGCTAAGAAAAATATTAATAAAAATGCAAGAGCAGGGTCTGGTTTAAGTATGACAGGCGGTATAATGTTTCTTGCAAGCTTTATAATTCCAATTCCAGGTGCCCAATTACTTGGTGGAGCTATGTTAATAGGTGGCTTAATTCTAGGTTTATCCACACCAAAACCTGCAAAAAAAATACTTGAAGAATATAAAAATAAAGTCGCTGATTATACTTCTAATAAAACTCCTGAGAATGAAGGGCATTCAAATATTCAGGTATTGGAAGAGGAAGTAGAAAGGAGTGGAAGTAAAACTCAAGGAAAAGAAGTTAATAAGGTTGAAAATAAAGAAGAGAGAAAACCTTTAACTCCTGAAGAAAGAAAACAAAAATATATAGAACAGGCGGATAGAAATAAGCAAGCTGCAATAGATAATATGGAAAAGGCTAATGCTGAATTTAAGGCAAAATCGGCTTCAGGTTCTCTTAAAATGAGAACCGGTGGAGCTAGTGTGTCTAGTCCTGCTCCTATGGATCCTTCCAAGCAAGCTACTAAAAAAAGCCCTGAAATAAAATAATTTAAATGGTTGTATAAACCCATGTCTCAAAATGATTTTGATGATATTGAAAAATTAACTGCTCGTGAAAAGGTTAATGGAAAAGATTTGCCTATAAGCCAGGAAATAGATCAAAGTGAAGATAATGTTGAAAAGGAATTCAAGGTTAATAGTAAAAGGAAGTTAGGAGATAAATTATCATTCTTAATTAAGCTATTACTTAAATTTTTTAAAATGCGACTTTTGATTTTTTTAGGGTTCAGAAAACTAGCTAACGCTTTAAGTACAAAAAATAATATTGGTGGAAATAATTCACAGAATAATTATGAACAATCTCGAGAATTAGGGCAAGAGCAAGAATCATATTTACAACAAGCGAGCAAACTTGGAATCGATTTAGCTCAAATTTCAAAAGCTCCTGAAGAAATAAAAATAGAAAAAATTGAAATTAAGTTAGTCGAAACAGAAGTTCTAAAAGAAAAAAATATAATTCAAGAAGCAAAAGAAGTTAGTAAAAATTATGAAAGAAATCATCAAGGGATAGAGACTTCAAGAGCTAATGTAATATTACATCAAACTCATAAAGAAGTTACTGCTCACATTCATGAAACTAAAGCGTTAGAAGAAATGGGTGAAAAATCTAACAACAGAGACAGTATAAGTATAGCGCGCGGAAATGCTATAGCATTAGCAGAAAATTTAGCACAAAATGCTTGTATGGATAATTTTAGAGATAACCTAGATAATGAACAAACGTTATTAAATGTTTTAAAAGAAAGCCAACAAAATAATTTAAGTAATGCTTTAAAACAATTACAGGATCATAAAAATAATACTCTAGACGACTCATCACCTGCTAATCACGATTCCAGGCACACCCATGAAAGACATCAAAAAACTGATCATGAAAGTAATGGGCATGGACATAACGGCCATTAATTAATTTAATAATTTTATCCTCCAACCCTAGATTTTTTATAATCAATATTTATATAAGATATAGAAAATCCCAAATTATGGAGGGGAAATTATGAATTTAGAAAAATTTACGAGTAAAGCACAAAATATTATTCAGGGTGCATATAATGCAGCCCTTGCTAATTCGCATCAATATTTAATGGCAGCACATTTGTTAAATGAAATGCTTAACGATAATGAAGGCTTTATCGAAAATATAATTATTTCTAGTAAAGGTAATTATGCTCAAATTAAAGCTGAATGTGATAAAGAAATCCAATCTTTACCAAAAGTTACAGGAGGTGGAGTTGGACACGTTCTTACTTCACAGGAATTTGCTAAGCTAATTTTAGAATCAGAAAGTTTAGCTAAAAAGAAAGGTGATAGTTTTGTTACCGTTGAACGTATGTTTCAAGCCTTACTTAATGTAGAATCTAAAGCTAACGATATATTAAAAAAAGCAGGTTTAACACTAGCAAAATTAGATGCTGTTATTGATGAAATTAGGGGTGGTAGAAAAGCTGAAAGTCAGCATAGTGAAGAAAGTTATCAATCCCTTAAAAAATATGCTACTGATCTTACTGAAAAAGCCAGACAAAATAAGCTTGACCCGGTTATTGGTCGTGATGAAGAAATAAGGCGTGCTATTCAAGTTCTTGCAAGAAGAACTAAAAATAACCCAGTGCTTATTGGTGAACCAGGTGTTGGTAAAACCGCGATTGTGGAAGGTCTTGCTCAACGAATAATAAATGACGATGTACCAGAAAGCCTTAAAAATAGACGATTACTTTCTTTAGATTTAGGAGCGATGATTGCAGGTGCTAAATTTAGAGGAGAATTTGAAGAAAGGCTTAAATCAGTTTTAAATGAAATAGCAAGTAGTGAAGGGGATGTAATTTTATTTATTGATGAATTGCATACTCTTGTAGGAGCAGGAGCTTCAGAAGGAGCGATGGATGCTTCTAATCTTTTAAAACCTGCTTTATCACGTGGAGAATTGCATTGTATAGGAGCAACTACCCTTGATGAATATCGTAAGCATATTGAGAAAGACGCGGCTCTTGCTCGTAGATTTCAAACTGTGTATGTTTCAGAACCTACAGTAATTGACAGTATTTCAATACTTAGAGGCCTTAAAGAAAAATATGAGCTTCATCATGGTGTAAGAATAACTGATAATGCTCTAGTTTCTGCTGCAACACTTTCAGACAGATATATTTCTGATAGATTTTTACCTGATAAAGCAATTGATTTAGTAGATGAGGCGGCAAGTAGGCTTAGAATGGAAATTGATAGTAAGCCAGAAAAGCTTGATGAGCTTGATCGCAAAATTATTCAAATGAAAATCGAAATGGAGGCATTAAAAAAAGAAAATGATAAAGCCTCTAAAGATAGATTAGAAGATTTAACCAATGAGATAAAAGATTTTGAAAGCGAGGCAACTGAGTTAAATGCTAAATGGAAAGCTGAAAAATCGAAATTAACAGATCTACAAAAATTAAAAGAGAATTTAGAGAATGCAAAATTAGAATTAGAAGCTGCTCAAAGGAAAGGTGATTTAGCAAAAGCTGGCGAATTAATGTATGGTATTATTCCCGATTTAACCAAGAAAATAAATGATCAGGAAGAAAAAGCAAAATCTACTGGCTTACTTAAAGAAGCAGTTACAGACCAAGATATTGCATTAGTAGTTTCAAGATGGACTGGAGTGCCTGTTGATAAATTAATGACGGGTGAACGTGAAAAACTACTTACTATGGAAGAACATTTAGGTAAATCGGTTATTGGTCAAAAAGATGCGATAATTGCTGTAAGTAATGCAGTTAGAAGAGCTCGCGCTGGTGTTAGTGACAAAAACCGACCACTAGGAACTTTCATGTTTTTAGGCCCTACTGGAGTGGGAAAAACTGAATTAACTAAATCTCTAGCAGAATTTTTATTTGATGATTCGCACGCATTACTTAGAGTAGATATGTCAGAATATATGGAGAAACATTCTGTAGCGCGTTTAATTGGGGCTCCTCCAGGGTATGTTGGATATGAGCAAGGTGGATATTTAACCGAAGCCGTAAGAAGAAGGCCATATCAAGTTATATTATTTGATGAGATAGAAAAGGCTCATCCGGATGTATTTAATTTATTTTTACAAATTTTAGATGAAGGAAGATTAACCGATAGCCATGGAAGAGTGGTTAATTTCTGTAATACTATAATTGTAATGACTTCAAATATCGGTTCAGATTTATTAGTAGAACTTAAAGAAAATGAACCTGCAGAAAAAGTGCGTGACAAAATTATGGAAAGAGTAAGTCAATCATTTAGACCAGAATTCATTAATCGTATAGATGAGATTATCTTATTCCACAGATTGTCACGTAGAGATATGAATGATATTGTTAAAGTGTATCTTGAAAAAATAAAAACTCATTTAAGCGAGCAAGATATCTTTATTGAACTCACTGATAAGTCTATTAATTTACTTGCAGATGCAGGATATGATCCGCTTTATGGAGCCAGACCTTTAAAAAGAGTAGTGCAAAAGCTTTTACAGGATAAGCTTGCCTATAAAATTTTAGCTGGTGAAATACAGCCTGGAAGTAAAGTGGTTATAGACGCTAATGATAAAGAATTAATTATAAAGTAGATATTTAGTGCCAGGGATGAAATAAACTTGGCATTTATTTTATATTATTTTTTTTAATAGATAAATTGAAGGACTTAAAAGTAAAATTTAATAGGAAAGTTATTAAAATTAAAGCCTACTTTTTACAGTAGGCTTTAAAGGTTTTATTCGATATCGAAATCGAAATATGTATCTGGATACATTTCGTTTTCTAATAAGAAATGCCACCATTCTCTTTCATCAGGTTTAAAACCTACTGTTGTCATAACTTCTCTTAAATATGCACGTTTACTTCTATTTTTGTCTAAAACAAGTTTAGAACCAGGAGCAGAAGCTTCATCCATTAAATCAAATGAAGTACCCATATCAACAGTGCCATCATCTAAAAATGTCATTGAAACATTATTAGTAAGTTTACGATGGGTTTTAATGATTGGTCCTGGTGTTTTATTTAAAGAAATTATAGTAACGTCAACAGCGCTTCCTCTAGAATGAGGAGATTTTAAAGCAAAATAACCAAAATTAGTTATTCTTGATTTATCAGTTCTTGGATAATAATCTTCTTTATATTTTTGATCTTTAAAGTTATTACTCCATTTAATGATTGCATCTACCGCTTTTTGTGGGCGATATGCATCATAAACTACGAGTGAATAACCATCTTTTAAAAGAATATCTTGAGCTCTTTTAAGGGCTAAAGCTGTAGGTCTTGTTAAAATTACACGGTTAGCTTTATAACCATCAAGTCTTTTACCAATAAAATTTTCTTTTGAATAATAACGAAGATTTTGAATGATTGTCGGGTCTACTTCTTCAAGATAAACAAAGCCTTCTGGAAAGTTTGCTGTAGCTTGGGCAGCATTTAAACATAAAACATAGGTAAAAATTACCATTAGAAATCTCAACATACCCTATCTCCTTTTTAAGGTTAGTAATTAGTTTAGAATCGAAACGGCCGTTAACAATTTTATTATAAGTGTGTAACATTTTATGTCAAACATAAATAAAGTATTTAAAGATGTTTTATTATTAATTTTAATTGCGAAAAATTAGAAATAAGTTTTTAAAATGGAAAATTATTCGTAGCAACGTAAAAATAATTCTATTTTTTCTATTATGAAATCATCAGCGATTATATTTGAATTATTATCTAAAACCCCTAAGGTCGCTTTTAAATGTAAGTGCCCAATGAGAGTAGTCAAAAAAAATTCAGCAGCTTTATTATAGTCAGATATATTTAAAACTTTTCCTTTTTCCATTAAGAAATTAGCTATGACTTCTGTACCTTTCATGACGCCATTATTAAAAAAAGCCTGACTTAATTCTGGAAAATGTTTTGATTCTGACACAATAATTCTAAAGAGATTTATGGAATCTTTATCTAGTATTTTATTAAGAAAACTTTTACCTATAAAAATTAGATTTTCCTTAAGGCTTCGGTCTTCTTTAAGATTTTCTGATAACAATGATGCAAAGGTTTCGCATCTATTTTTAATTACATGAGCAAATAACATTTCCTTGCTATCAAAATAATTATATAAAGTTGCTTTTGAAACTTTTGCCTCGTGCGATATAATTTCCATGCTTGTTGTAGAAAACCCATTATTTAAAAATAAATGCTCTGCAGCTTTAATAATTTGGTCTCTCTTGTTACACGGAAACTCAATTAATGTTTTTTTATTTTTCATAATAACAAATTAATTTAAATGGCTTGAAAATTAAAGATATATTATAGTATATTAAACTAAACAGTTTAGTTCAAGTTAAGTGATTAATTATATGCAAAAAAATTCATTAGATAATATTAAAACTCTTATTAAAGAAAATAAAAATGCCTACCTAAAAAAGTTAGGTTTTGTAATGGGTTGTTTAATAATAGCCTTCATTTTATATTATATTTTTTATTTAAAAAATATAATTTCTACAGACAACGCGTATGTAAAAGGTGATGTCACTCCTATAATGAGTAAAGTTAATGGTTACGTTAAAGAAGTGCGCCTTGATGATGGGGCAAATGTTAAAGCTGGAGATATTTTAGCGAAAATTGAAGATGAAGATTATATTGCGAAGTTTAATAAAGGAAAAGCTGATATAGCAGAGATAGAGTTTACAATAAAAAACCTCGAACAAAAAATATTAGTTCAAGATATTGAACTAGAGCAAAGTAAAGCCAAATTAGATGCTTCTCAAGCGGATTTTGACAAAAATTTTAAAGATTATGAAAGAGCAATAAAGCTCAATAAAACTGACGTTATTTCTACGGGAAATTTTGATAGTATTAAAGCTAGATATTTAAAAGCAAAAGCTGATTTAGAGACTACTCAATTAGGAATCCAAGTTTCAGAAAAAAATATATTAATGGATAAAAACGAATTAGAAAAAGCTAAAGTTATGTTGCAATCAAGAAATGAAAGTTTAAAGCTTTTACAAATCGATTTAGACGCAACTAGTATTAAATCCCCGATTGATGGGGTTATAGGTAATAGAGGTGTAAAAAAAGGTCAATTCGTTCGTCAAGGTAGCGTTCTTATGCATGTAGTACCTTTAAATAATTTATGGGTAATTGCTAATTTTAAAGAAAGCCAAATACAAAATGTTAAACCGAATAATAAAGTAAAAATAAATGTTGATGCTTTTCCAGGGGAAACTTTTTATGGTAAAGTTGAAGCGATATACCCTGCTTCAGGTTCAGAATTTAGTTTATTACCAGCAGAAAATGCCACAGGAAACTTTACAAAAATTGTTCAAAGAGTGCCTGTAAAAATTTCTATTAAACATAATAAAGGGTTTAGAATTGTTCCTGGAATGTCAAGTGTTGTTAAAATTAACACGGCAAGTGGTCAAAAATCTAAATAGTTGAATGCATATGAGCGAAATATCAAGCGCTGAAAATAGAAAAGGCTATTTTATAATGATAATAGGCCTTTTTATGGCTATTTTAGATATACAAATTGTAGCAAGTTCTTTAGGAGAAATTCAAGCTAGTCTATCTGCGTCATTAGATGAAATTAGTTGGGTTCAAACTGCTTTTCTAATAGCTGAAGTTATAGTTATTCCGATAACTGGTTGGTTATCTAGAGTATTATCGACTCGTGTTTTATTTACCTATGCTTGTCTTTTATTTACAATTTCAAGCGCTGCCTGTGCTTTTAGTTGGAATTTAGAATCAATGATTTTCTTTAGAGTGCTACAAGGACTGTTTGGTGGTGTAATGATACCCACAGTATTTTCTGCAATTTTTCTAATATTTCCTAAAAGTGAACAGCCGAAAGCTACAATTATTGCAGGACTTGTAGCTACAGTCGCACCAACCCTAGGCCCAACTCTAGGAGGATGGATTACATCTAATTGGTCATGGCACTGGCTTTTTTTAATTAATATAATTCCGGGTATATTTGTTTCATATGGGGTTAATAAGCATATTAATATAGATAAACCAAATTATGAATTAGTAAAAAAGTTTGATTTTCTAGGCTTGTTTTTAGTTATAGTTTCCTTAAGTTCATTAGAATTATTTTTAAAGAAAGGACCAAATAATGATTGGTTTGATTATTGGCTAGTTAAAACTTTATTTTGTACACTTATTATTTCTTCTATATGGTTAATATGGCATGAATTAAAATGTGATTCTCCAGTTATTGATATACGAGCATTTAAAGATAGTAACTTCGCTGTAGGGTGCGCTTTAAGTTTTGGAATAGGGGTGGGTCTATATGGATCTGTCTATTTAATGCCTCTGTTACTTACAACAGTTAAAGGGTATAGTAGCTTACAAATAGGAATGATTATGTGGGTAACGGGGTTATTTCAATTTGCATCTGGTCCAATTGCAGGAATTTTAGAAAAAAAATTAGATTTAAGAATTTTATTAATGTTAGGACTCTTTATTTATGCTATAGGAATGGTTGCGAATGGTTTCATGAATTTAGAAGTAAGTTTTCATGAATTGTTCTGGCCGCAAGCAATAAGAGGGATTTCAATTATGCTATGTTTCTTACCTATGACAACTGTGGCAATGGGTAAATTACAACCGCATGAAGTACAAAACGCTAGTGGATTATATAATCTTATGCGTAATTTAGGTGGGGCAATAGGTATTGCAATTATTGATTACTATTTAAAAATGCGTTTAAAAGTGCATCAAGTTAGTATAGGAGAAACTTTAAATTATGCTAAATTATCGCAATTAGGTACAGAAGGTGTAACTTCAGAAACTATTGAAAATACTGTAACTGACCCTAGTTATATTGATTTAATTAATTTAAAGCTTCTATCTGGAGCGGTATATAAACAGGCCTTAATCAAGGCTTTTAACGATACATTTATTGCTATAGGTCTTTACTTATTTGCTTGCATTTTTCTAATGTTATTTGTGAAAAAAGTGGAAAAATCTGATGAAATGAGTGGCGCTCACTAGAAAATTTTTATTACTTTGCAAGTAATTGAATTTTATAGAATAAATTTTAAGAAAAACATTAATAAATTTAAAACATTTTATTGCTTATCGTGCTTAATGTGGTATAGTTTGTGAGTCAAAAATTTACTTTATATTAGTTCATAAGAGAAAAGATATATGCTTGAAAGTCAAGATTTAGTTCCAATTGCAATTGAAGACGAAATGAAACGCTCATATTTAGATTATGCTATGAGTGTGATTGTTAGCCGTGCCTTACCTGATGTTCGTGATGGTTTAAAACCAGTGCATCGTCGAATACTTTACGCAATGATGGAATCTGGATGTGACTATAATAAGCCATATCGTAAATCTGCGAGAATCGTGGGTGAAGTAATGGGTAAATACCATCCACATGGTGACGCTGCTATTTATGATTCTTTAGTACGTATGGCGCAAGATTTCTCTTTACGATTACCTTTAATTGATGGCCAAGGTAACTTTGGTTCTATGGACGGTGATGCTCCAGCGGCAATGCGTTATACTGAATCTCGCTTAGCAAAAGTTGCGCATTCTTTACTTGAAAATATTAATGAAAATACAGTTGATTTCAGACCAAACTATGATGGATCAGAAGAAGAGCCTGTTGTTATCCCAGCGCAATTTCCAAACCTATTAGTTAATGGAGCTGGTGGTATTGCTGTAGGTATGGCAACAAATATCCCACCTCATAATTTAGGTGAAGTTATCGATGCTTGCTGTGCATATATTGATAATACAGATATTACATTTGAAGAAATTGGTGAAATAATTAAAGGCCCAGATTTTCCAACAGGTGGTACAATTCTAGGTGTTTCAGGTATTAAATCAGCTATTGCCACAGGTCGTGGTTCAATAATTATGCGTGGAAAAACGCATTTTGAGCAAACTAAAGAGGGCAAACAAGCGGTTATCATTACTGAAGTCCCTTATCAAGTAAATAAGGCAAAATTAGTTGAACGTATTGCGGAACTTGTACGTGAAAAGAAAATTGAAGGAATTACTGATCTTAGAGATGAATCTGATAAAAGTGGCGTAAGGGTTGTTATAGAAGTTAGAAGAGATGCTTTCCCTGAAGTTATTTTAAATCAATTATATAGCTATACACCATTACAAACATCTTTTGGTGTAAACTTACTGGCGCTAGATAATGGTCGTCCGGTTCAAATGAATATTAAGGAAGTAATTGCAGCTTTTATTGAATTCAGAGAAATTGTAATTACAAGAAGAACTAAATTCCGTTTAAACAAAGTTAGAGATAGAGCTCATATTTTAATTGGTCTTGCAACAGCGGTTTCTAATATTGATGAAGTAATTGCTTTAATTAAAGCTGCTCCAGACCCACATGCTGCTAAAGAACAATTAATGAATAAAAATTGGAGTGCTGAAAATATTATTTCAATGATAAATATTGTTGAAAGAGCAGATAATTTAGTAACTGTAGGGGAGACTATTAAATTAACTGAAGAACAAGCTAAAGCTATTCTTGAAATGAGACTTCAACGTTTAACAGGTCTTGAGCATAAAAGAATACATGATGAATTAGAAGAAATTGCAGCTCACATTAAAGATTATATGGATATTCTTTCTTCAAGAGAAAGACTAATGAGCGAATTAAAACAAGAATTAATTAAAGTTAAAGAAGAATTCGCAACTCCTCGTAGAACTGAAATTGAATTTAGTGAATTTGAACACGATATAGAAGATCTTATCCCACGTGAAGATATGGTAGTAATTGTAACTGCTGGCGGCTATATTAAACGTGTACCGCTTTCAACTTACCGTGCTCAAAAAAGAGGTGGTAAAGGTAAGTCAACAATGACCATGCATGAAGAAGATATGACTACAGATATTTTTGTAGCAAGTACTCATGCACCAGTATTATTCTTTTCAAGTACTGGAAGAGTTTATAGGCTTAAAGTTTACAAATTACCAATAGGTTCTGCGCAAGCTAAAGGTAGAGCTCTTGTAAATATCTTCCCACTTAGTGAAGGTGAAAAAATTACAAACGTAATGGTGCTACCTGAAGATCAAGAGGATTGGAAAGATAAGCATATAGTATTCGTAACATCATTCGGTAATGTAAGACGTAATGATATTTGTGATTTTGAAAATATTCCTTCTAATGGTAAAATTGCTATGAAGTTAGAAGAGGGTGATCAGTTAATTGGTGTTGCACTTTGTAACGATGATAATCATATTTTACTTTGCACATATCTAGGTAAGGCTGTGCGCTTCCCAGTTGAAAAAGTAAGGGTATTTAAAGGTCGTACATCTGTGGGTGTAAGAGGTATTAGACTTGCTGAACATGATTCAGTTATTTCTATGTCTGTACTTGTTGGAGCTGAAGCAGATATGGAAGAGAGAAGCTTGTTTACTTCAATAACTTTAGATTTAAGAAAACAAATTGCAAAAAGCCCTACTGACGAAGAATTATTAACTCAAGTTGATAAAGAAATTTTCAATAGCCTTGGTGTTGATAAAATTACAAAATTTGCTGAACAAGAGCAATTTTTACTCACAGTAACTGAAAATGGTTTTGGTAAGCGTACCTCAGCTTATGAATATAGGGTAACCAATAGAGGTGGCCAAGGTATTACCAATATCGTAACTTCAGAAAGAAATGGTAATGTTATAGCAAGCTTACCAGTGGAAGATGGTGACCAAATTATGTTACTCACAAATAAAGGTAAAGTAATTAGATGTCCTGTGCATGATATTCGTGTATCCGGACGTAATACTCAGGGTGTGAAATTATTTACAACTAATAATAAAGAAGTTGTTGTTTCTGCAATAAGAATTATTGATGGAGCTTCAGAAGAAGGTGAAGAAAATAATGAAGAAGGTATTATTGATAATCCAATATTAGATAACCCAACATCATATAATTCTACCTCTGGAGAAGAATAGTTTATGCAGCGAATAGGTATATATGCAGGTACTTTTGATCCAATGACAATTGGGCATGCTAATATTTTAAAGCGTGCTTTGAATGTTGTTGATGAATTAGTTATAGCAGTTGCCGTAGAAAATTATAAAGATACCCTTTTTACTGCTGAAGAAAGGGTGGATATGGTAGAACATTATATAAAAGAAATTGTTCCAAATGAATTACACCGCATTAAAGTAAGTTCATTTAAAGGGTTATTAGTTCATTTTGCAAAGGATTTAGGGGCAAGTTTGCTTGTCAGAGGCATTAGAGCTGTCCCTGATTTTGAATATGAATTTCAATTAGCATGTGTAAATTCAAGGCTTATGCCAAGTATTGAAACCATATTTATACCAGCCTCAGAAAATAATCAGTACGTATCTTCTCGCTTTGTGAAGGAAGTAGCTCGTCTTGGTGGTGATGCATCAAGTTTTTCATGTAATTATATTGTCAAAAAGTTGAATAATTATTATGCTAAACTAAAGGAACCTCCAGTACAGCAATTAAATGATTGAGAAAACTGAAAAGCTTAATAAATCTTATTTTAATTCTAAAAAAGTAGAAAGTGAAATAAATGAAGATAAGGTTTCAGGTAATTATAAGTTAAGTAAAAACGATAAATCTTCTGCTATTAGTTCTTCACAAAATAAAGTTTATAATAATGGTTTCAGGCAGGTAACTAATTTGCTTGAGAAAATTATAAATCCAGTTTTAAATGATCAAAATAAATATTTAAGAAGAATAATTTTTGATTGGCATCGTGTGGTTGGTAACGATCTTTCCACTAAATGTGGGCCTGTAAATATTATAAGCTATAGAGAAAACAAACAGCAAAAGAATAAGTTGAAAATTGAAGCATATTCGGGCGGAATTGCGTTAGAAATAACTTATAAAAAAGAAACCGTAATAGAAGCAATTGCAATATTATTAGGTTTTAGACTTATACACGAATTAGAAATTACACAAGTATATAAAAATTCTTCTGAATTATTAAATTTGGAATATTACAAAAAAGCTCCGGAACATCCTTTAGTTACTCAAATTACTGAAAGTTTTGAGGATGAAGAACTTAAAGAAGCTTTAAGTAATTTAGGTAATAGGGTATTTAATAATAAATAAATACTATTAATTACATACTAGTTTTTTATATTCAACAATTCATCAAGCTCTTTTAGTAATAAATCTATATCCTGAGTGCGAGAAAGACGGTGATCTCCATCTTTAATAAGCGATAATTTAATTCTTTTAGATAGAAGTTTTTTAGCAAGAGTAATTGAAGTGTCAAAAGGTACATCAGTATCATTCATACCATGTAATAATCTAATTGGGTAATCAATATTAATAGAAGGTTTATGTAATAATAAATGTTGTTTTGCATCTTCAATCAATTCTTTCGTAACTAAATATTCACTTGTACACCAATCAGCTTTTAATTTTAAAGAACCTTGTTCTAATAATTGTGTTTGTTCGCTAGTTGATAATTTATCCCACATAAGATCTTTAGTAAAATCTGGAGCGGAAGCAAGGCCAAGTAAACCATGAATTTTTTCAGGGTTTTTAAGAGCTGCAAGTAAAATTAGCCACCCACCCATGCTTGAACCGATTAAAATTTGTTTCTGGTCTTTTAAAGTTAAATTGGTTATTACCGAATTAAGGTCTTCAAGCCATGTAGAAATACTACCTTCATTTTTATCACCAGAAGATTCACCATGATTCCTACAATCAAATTTTATAAAGCTTAAATCATGCTTTTTAGCGTAGGATTCAACGGCTATTACTTTGTCACCATTCATGTCTGATCTAAAGCCATGTACAAAAATAATTCCAGGTAAATTACGTTTTAGCTTGCTAAATTCACTTTTATAGGCAATAAAATTATTAGGAGAATAAAAAAATCTTTGGATTTTAGTCATACAAAACCTATGAAGTATTTTTTATGAAAGGCAGGATACAACATAAACCAACTATTTTACAAGTAGTTCCTTCACTAAATTCTGGTGGAGTTGAAAGAGGCACAGTAGAAATTTCTGAAGCAATTGTAAAAGCTGGTATGAAATCAATAGTAATTTCTAATGGCGGAACACTAGCGTCAAGAATAATGGATCAAGGTGGTAAGCACATATTACTGGATGTTTCTACAAAAAACCCAATAAAAATATATCGTAATATTAAAAAGATAAAACAAGTTATTATTGAAAATGAAGTTGATCTTGTTCATGCAAGGTCACGTGCGCCAGCATGGAGTTGTTTTAAAGCTTGTAGCGAACTTAATATACCTTTCATAACTACTTTCCATGGTAGCTATAGCCAGAATTTTTTTAAGAAGCATTATAATAAGGTTATGACTCTAGGAAAAGTTGTAATAGCAGTTTCAGATTATATTTCTGAATATATAAATAAACATTTTCCTAAAGCTAAAGATAAAATAATAATAATCCATCGCGGAGTTGATACTGAGCATTTTAATGCTACAAAAATTCCACCTCAGCGTTTAGAAAATGCTATCATTAATTTAAATATTAAGAATATACAAGACCCAAAACATAGAAATAAACCTATTATTGTGTTACCAGCTAGAATTACACGATGGAAAGGACAAAATCTATTTATAGAAGCATTAGCAAAACTTGAAAATAAAGAATTTCATGCAGTTATTTTAGGTGATACTAAACATCATGAAAGATA
Organism: Sphingobacteriia bacterium; assembly: GCA_017304685.1. Lineage (NCBI taxonomy): Bacteria > Pseudomonadati > Bacteroidota > Sphingobacteriia > Sphingobacteriia bacterium. Next base: position 203,445 of record JAFKLR010000003.1, read on the forward strand.
TTATAAAGAACTGAATGAACTTGTAATTAAGAATGATTTAAGTAAGCAAGTTAACTTTGCCTCGCATTTGCATGATATGCCAGCGGTATATGCTGTGAGCGATATAATTATAGTTCCTTCATTACGTCCAGAGGCATTTGGAAGAGTAGTGATCGAGGCCCAGAGTATGGAAAAAATTGTTATTGCAAGTAATATTGGCGGAGCAAGAGAAACTATAATTGATAAAGAAACTGGTTTTTTATTTGAACCTGGAAGTGTTGAAAGTTTAGCTAAAACCCTAGAAGAGGTTTTGCATATGTCAAAAGATGAAAAAGATAGAATTAGAAAAAATGCTCGAGAGCATGTCATTGAAAATTTCTCATTAGAAAAAATGAGATTTATGACCATTCAAGTTTATAGGCAAATTTTGAATGTCTAGGCTACCAATTTCGGTATTTATTATTGCTAAAAATGAAGAAGAAAGAATCGGCAAAGTTATTAATAGTGTAATTGATTTCGTTGACGAAGTAATTGTTATTGATAGCGGTAGTGTTGATAATACAGTTAAATTATCTGAAAGTTTAGGTGCTAAAGTTATTTTTAATGAATGGCAAGGTTACGAAAAACAAAAAATATTTGGTGAAGAATTATGTAAAAATAATTGGATATTAAATATTGATGCTGACGAAGAAGTAAGTTCTAAATTAAAATTAGAAATAATAAATCTTTTTGAAAAAAGTGAACCTTTAATTAAAGCTTACCGAATTCCCATTACTATCGTTCATAGATTTGATAAAGAGCCAAGATTATTTGCTCCAACTAATTCCCCAATACGTTTTTATCATAAAGCTTTTGCAAGCTTTTCCTTTAAACAATTTGTTGGTGAGAGTCATGATTCGGTTATAATTGATCCAACGAAAGTTAAAACAATAGGTAAATTTAAGAATAAAATTTATCATAGATCTCTTCTTTCAATTAAACATGCTGTAGAAAAAGCTAATTTTGTTAGTGAAGCACAAGCAAGAGATCTAATGGCAAAAGGTCGTTGTCCTTCATCTATTCGGATTATTCTTGAAATTTTTACCACATTTTTTAAAGCGTATATATTTCGTAGATATTTTGTTTTTGGAATTAATGGGTTTATAGATTCATTAATTTTTGCTTTTGCAAGATTTTTAAGGGTTTCTAAAGCAAGAGAAATGTGGATAGAGAAAAAGAATAATAAATAATAGTATTATTGTTTTGGAGGTAGATTTTCTTCTATTTTCTTTATTATTTCATGAGAACCGACACGAGCTGTATCATTAAAGCTTGCTATTATTTCACCAAATGGTGAAATAAGGTATTTATTAGCGTTATTATCATCTGGTGTTTCTGTTTTAGCCCATTTAAAAAATGGATGATCTTCCAGATGCTTACCTTTATGTAAAGCTATCGATTTTGTAATAAAATAATTAACAGTGCTACTATCTACGCACATATTAGTGGTAAAATTATGCGATTGTTTTTCTACGGGAATAGCTATAATTACTAAACCTCTATTCTGATAATCTTGAGCTATTTGATCAAGTTGTAAAAAATCTCTATTAAAACCACAAAGAGAAGGGGTGTTAATTACTAAGATTAATTTTCCTTTATAATCTGCTAAATTAATAGTTTTTCCGTTATCTGCTTCAAAATTAAAGTCAAAAGCATTGTTGTTAGCATTAGCATTATTAAAAGTTAATATAAAAGATAATAATATTTTAATTAAAAATTTTTGCATTAAGAGTACTTCTTTACTTGATTTATTTATTAGAGATATTAAACATAACAGGTAATAGTTAATTATTTATTAGCAGGGTAGAGAAAATGTCAAAATTTAACGTAGCAGTGATTGGAGCAACCGGAGTTGTCGGTGGCGAAGTATTAAATATTCTTGCAGATAGAAACTTCCCTGTTGATAATATATATGCGGTTGCTTCTAGAGACTCAGTAGGAAAAGAAGTGAGTTTCGGAGATGAAAAAATATTAAAAATTAAACCTTTAGATGATTTTGATTTCAGCAAAGTTGAAATAGCGTTTTTTGCAGCAGGTGGTGAAAGATCTAAACATTATGCGCCTATTGCTACTAAGGCTAAAGCAGTGGTAATTGATAAAAGTTCTTATTTTAGACTAGATAAAGATGTCCCTTTAATCATTCCAGAAGTAAATTTAGAAAAATTAGAGGATTTTGAAAAAACAAGAATTATCGCAAACCCAAATTGCGTAGTAATTCCCATGGCAGTAGCATTAAAGCCACTTCATGAAAAGGCTAAGATTAAAAGGATAGTAGTTTCAACCTATCAATCTGTGTCTGGAGCAGGTAGGGAAGCTATGAATGAATTATTTAATCAAACACGTGCAAAATTAATGTATCAAGAAAATCAAAGAAAAGTTTTACCAAGAGAAATAGCATTCAATTTATTTCCTCATGTAGGTAAATTTGTTGATTCAGGTGATACTGATGAGGAAGTGAAAATTATTAAAGAGATAAACAAAGTTTTAGGTGAAGATATTAAAGTAGCAGTGACTTGTGTACGTGTTCCTGTATTTGTCGGTCATAGCGTTGCTATAAATGTTGAATTTGAAGAGAAAATTACTGCAAGTGAAGCTAAAAAGATTTTTGCAAATGCAAATGGTGTTACTCTTATGGATGATTTTACTATTTCAAGATATGCAACTCCACTTGATGCTGTAAATGATGATAACATATTAGTTTCACGTATTCGTGAAGATAAGAGTGTTAAAAATGGTCTTAATTTATGGGTAGTTGGCGATAATTTAAGAAAAGGCGCTGCTTTAAATGCAGTGCAGATCGCTGAAGAATTAATTAAGGAATATATTTAATTTATTGGGAAGGAAATTGGTGGCTGAGGAGGGATTTGAACCCCCGACCAAGAGATTATGATTCTCCTGCTCTACCACTGAGCTACTCAGCCAATTTGTAAGTTATAAGGTTGTTTTATGGTAGATTTTAGAAAATTTGTCAATATATCTTTACTGATATTATCGATTTTTTTGAACATATGTTTAAAAGATGCTGTTGCTTTAAGTAGTAAAAAGATCACACAAGAATTGGGTTTTCATGATGAAAAGGGTGAATTATTAACGTTAGAAAATTATGAGGATAATGTTGTAATACTGCATTTCTGGGCTACTTGGTGTCAACATTGCATCGGAGAAATGCAAATTATTGATAAGTTACAGAAAGAATATCGTAAAAAACCATTAAAAGTTTTAGCGATTTCAGAAGATTATAAGGGTATATCTATCGTTCAAGATTTTTTTAAAGCACATAAAATTACTCATTTAATACCTTTAATTGATAATAAAAACTTATTTATGAAAGAGTTAAACGTAAGCTCAATTCCAACTAGCATAATTGTAAGTAAAGAAGGTAGAGAAATTGAACGCTTTGCTGGAGAAGTCGATTGGGAAAATGAAGAAGTTAGGAAAATTATAGATTACGAACTTGCTAAATAGTTTTTAAAACCTATCAATTGACTATCATAGAAGATAGTGTAATATGTTAATAAATTAACTTAATTATTAATTTAAATGTATAAGCAATTATTAAAATATCTGCCAAAATCTTTTCCTAGCATGTTCTTAATAAATAAAATTAATCATGATAAAATCGCAGTATATCTAGATCTTATCCGATTTAATAAACCTGCCGGCTATATGTTGCTTTTATGGCCATGCCTTTTTGGCTTGGAGCTTGCTTCTCCTAAATTAGATTTAGTTAGAATAATATTATTTACTCTATGTGCTATTTTGATGCGTGGGGTAGGGTGTATTGTAAATGACATTATTGATAAAGATATTGATAAAAAAGTTGAACGAACAAAAAACCGCCCTTTGGCTTCCGGTAAGGTTAGTGTAAAAGAAGCATTAACGCTTGCAATACTTATTTCGTTTTTTAGTTTGCTTCTTGCCTTAATTTTCTTACCAATTAAATCAATTCTTATAGCTATACTATCCCTAATATTAGTAGTTACTTACCCTTTAATGAAAAGATATATTAATATTCCTCAAATATATTTAGGTTTTACTTTCAATATAGGAGTATTAGTAGGTTATGCAGTTCATCGTAATATAGATACAACTTCCATACTTTTATATATAGCCTGTATATTTTGGACTTTAGGTTATGATACAATTTACGCTTTAAGTGATATTAAAGATGATAAAAAAATAGGGATTAAATCCTCAGCAATATATTTTGGTGTTAATGTTAAAGAATATATATTAGGTTTCTATACAGTAATGACCTTAATATTATTAATTATTGCATTAATTGAATCGGTAAATTCCTTATATTACTTAGGTATTATGGTTTCATATGCACATTTCTTGTGGCAATTCAAACAAATAAAACAAGAAAAAGTTGATTTTCAGTTAATTTTTAAGTCTAATGTAATAGTTGGTTTAATTTTATTTTTATCAATTGTACTAGGACAAATTTAATTAATGACAAAAATTCTGCTTATTATATCAGGTTCTATTGCTGCGTATAAAGCAATTGATCTTGCAAGAAATATTGAAGATAACGGTTACAATTTAGATGTAATAATTACTACTGGTGCCTTAGATTTCATCACGCCATTAAGTATAAAAAGCTTAATTAAGGGTAATGTTTACACTAATCAGAAGCTAGATCAGAATAATGAAATATTACATACTAAACTTGGTAAATATGATTTAGTAGTGGTCGCACCTGCAACTCAGGATTTTATTGCGAAAATAGCATCAGGTTTTGCAAATGAATTGGCTCTTGAAGCGATTGCGGCGTGTTCTTCTAAGGTAATAATAGTACCTGCAATGAATGTTTACATGTATCAAAATAAAATCACCCAGATGAATATTAATAAATTAAAAGAAAATGGGTTTGGATTTATAGAGCCAATTTCCGGTAAACTTGCTTGTGGTGATGTAGGTTTCGGTAAATATGCGGGAAATGATGAGGTTATTGTTCATATTAATAATCATTTTAAACAATCTACTGAATTAAAAGGTAAAAAGATTGTTATAACACTTGGAAGTACTCGTGAATATATTGATCCCGTAAGATACATTAGTAATGAATCAAGTGGGGAGCAAGGTGTAGTAATAGCAAACGAGTTTTTAAAACAAGGGGCTGAAGTAACGATTATTGCTGGATATATTAAGGAAAGTGTGTTTTTACCTAGTGAGGCCACGATAATAAGAGCATACAACGCTAGTGAATTTTTAAAGAAATCTAAAGAAGTTCTACCTGTGGATGTTTATATTTCTACAGCTGCTATAGCAGATTTTAAGCCTAAAAACCCTTCAAATGTTAAACTCAAAAAATCCAATTTTAATAATATTATTGAGTTTGAACAAAATAGTGATGTGGTTAAAGAAATCGCAAATGGAACCACTAGACCAGCTTATGTAATTGGTTTTGCATTAGAAACTGACAATTTATTAGAAAATGCAAAACAAAAATTTAATTCAAAAAACCTTGATTTTATAATAGGTAATTCTACGCAAGATTTTAGTAATTATTCATATATAACTTGGGATGGAATTAGTAACAAAGATTTGGGAAAGGTTTCTAAAAAGCATATAGCTGAGGAAATAGTTAATTATTGTTTACAAAAGTTTAAAAAATAATATACTCATTGTTTTTAATAAGAACACTTAAGGTGTAATTTGTTAATGCAAGAAACTATAAAATACGATTCAACTATATTATCTGACCATGAACCACAATTTTTTACAACTCAAAAGTTTGGTACAATTTTAACATGGAATATACTTTACAAATGTGACCTTATAGTTAGAGAAAACCATAGATATTACAATAATGGTTTTGCATATATTGAAGGGGAAGAAGAGTATATTGCAAGACTAGAACGAATAACTCAAAAGATTTATGATTTTATTACTGAAAAACACGATTTAAGTATTTTAGCGTTACAGGAATTACCTCTTAATTTAAATCATATGGTGTTTTTTAATGAAACGCTAAATAATTATATGCATAAAATTGAAGCTAAAGTATTCAATGCCTGCTTAAATTATTTTGATGTTGTAAGTGACAACATGATTATATGTGATGCAAATAGATTATACGTTGAAAGTAATGCTACATTAAAAAAAAGTTTTCAAAACATTGTGAAAAATCAAGCTAGTAGAGGGCAATTTTATACTTTTACAAATTCACATAATGAGAAGCTTGATTTTATTAATATACATCTAAAATGGTATGAACCTTATTCATATAATTATGATGAAAATATAAAAAATTTATTATCCTTTATAGATAATTATAAGCAAAATAACGTCGAGGGAAGAGATTTAATTATTACAGGTGATTTTAATTTTGATCTAAATGCCCTTGAATATCCAGATATAGAAATACATGCTGCAATAAATACTACTGTAGTGTATGTAAATGATCAGGGAACACAAGAATTGCAAACTAATGATGGGTTTATTTACTTAAATAATCCAGGCAAAATTATAAAATAAGAAAAATTTTACATTAAATTTAAAATTCTTTTATTTGTTTTTACCCCTCCAATAGCTGATTAATGCATTTTTTAAGTTTCTTATAATTATTTTTAATAATCAATTAATAAAAACTTGTGTGAAAGATAAAAATTTGTTAGTATTTCCACGCATTTAATCTTGCCATAAAACATTAGTTTTCGTAAACTTAAAAAAGTTTACAAAGTTTTATTATTAACCATATAAGGAAGAAGACATAAATATGACTCAACAACATCACCATTTTTCTAAATGGCGTGCATTTTTTTGGCCAATTCATAATTATGAAATGAAAAAATTTATGCCGCTTGCATTCATAATGTTCTGTCTATTATTCAACTATACAATGTTGCGTGATATTAAAGATACATTAGTAGTAAACTCAGCAGGCGCAAGTATGATTCCATTCTTGAAATTATATTGTGTGACACCTGCAGCAGTACTTTTTGTAGTATTATACATAAAACTAAGTAACGCATTTGATCGTGAAAATTTATTTTATGTAATTGTAACCCCATTCCTCATATTCTTCGGATTGTTCGGTTTTTTAATATATCCAAATGTAGAGATGTTCCATCCTGCAGTTGAACATGTAGCAGAATTACATAAACAATATCCAAATTTTAGTGGATTTATTGATATATATGGTTACTGGACATATTCATTATTCTATGTAATGGCTGAAATTTGGGGAAGTGCGATGGTATCACTTCTTTTCTGGCAATTTGCTAACCAAGTTACCCGTATGACTGAAGCTAAACGCTTTTATGGTTTATTCGCGGTTATCGGAAATATTGGTTTAATTTTCTCAGGTCAAGCAGAGCATTACTTTAATGATGTAAGAAATTTTGCAAGTCCAGATGTTGCAGATCCATACTTAATTTCTTTAAAATATTTAATGACAACCGTTGTTCTTATGGGCGTTGGTTCAATGCTTACATACAGATGGATGCATAAAGTTGTGTTAACAAACCCTGTATATTATGATGAATCAGAAATGTCAGGTAATAAAAGCAGTGGTAAAAAGAAAAAGAAACCTGGGCTTATGGAAAGCGCTAAAATTATTTTCACTTCGCCAGAACTTGGCTTAATTGCAATTCTTATCATTGCATATGGTGTTTCAATTAACCTTGCTGAATTACAATGGAAGCATCAGTTAAAATTATTCTATGCAGGTGATAAAAATGGTTACAACTCATTTATGGGTAACTATTCAACTTTCGTAGGTATTTTTACTATCCTTTTCATTCTTGGAATTGGTAATAATGTTCTCCGTGCTCTCTCATGGTTTGGTGCAGCTGTTATTACTCCACTTATGACCCTTTTAGGTGGTAGTGTTTTCTTCATGTTCATTTTAGGTAGAGATGGAATGATGGAAATGATTTCTTCAATGAAATTCACTCCAATTGCTGCTGCGGCATTCTTAGGAGCTGCAATTATTATGCTTTCTAAAGCGATTAAATATTCATTATTTGATCCAACTAAGGAAATGGCTTACATTCCCTTAGATGAAGAATTAAAAAGTAAAGGTAAAGCTGCGGTTGACGTATTAGGTGGTCGTATAGGTAAGGCTGGTGGCGCTTTCGTTCAACAAGCTATGTTTATTGCACTAGCTACTAAAGATGTAATTGCTATTGCGCCTTATACTTTTGGTATCTTTGCAATTGTATGCGTAATGTGGTTAGTAGCTGTTAAAGCTTTAAGTAAGCGTGTAAACCTTGCTATGAAGAAAAAGAATGATGAGCTAAAAGCTGCGCAAGCATAAATAGCTTTTCGATTTTCGATAAAACAATTAAAGGGACGTATATTATACGTCCCTTTTTTTTATGCTTATTTAATGCTTTTGCAATCAGTTTATAAGCCTAAGTTTGATAAAACATTGTTTTAAATATCTTTTTATTTCTGTAAGATTTCGTAACTGGCTCCTAGGCTTAATTAGAGTGTAAAATAATATTTATACCCTATTTATATAAATGATTTTCAAAACTAATTATGAAGTTTAGGTTTAAGTTTTTATTTTTTATTATTGTAGCTTTTATAGCTTCGGCTTGTATTAACCCGAGGCATATTTTCTTTCATAATTATAAGTATGTTGAGCAAAATAGGAAAATAGAAAATATAAGAGTAGCCTTAGTTTTAGGTGCTGGAGGTACTCGCGGTATAGCTCATGTAGGGGTCCTTGAAGTTCTAGAAAAACACAATATACCTGTAGATTTAATAGTGGGAACAAGTGCAGGGAGCATCATAGGGGCTTTATATGCTGATTCTTTATCGGCAAGAGATGTTAAAAAGAAAGTTATAAAACTAAAAAAATGGGACCTTTTAGACCCTTCTGTTAGAAATGCTTTAAGCCTTGCCTCTACAACGTCAGGCCTTGTTGAAGGCAAAAGAATGCAAACCTTCCTAAGTAAGAATCTATCTATTAAAAATTTTGAACAAGCAAAAATACCTACAGTAATTGTTGCGACAGATATAGTTAAGCAAGAAGCTTTTATATTTAATAAGGGGCCAATTATTCCTGCTATTATGGCATCTTCTGCAATCCCCCCTGTTATTCCGCCAGTTGAAATTTATAATAGGGCGCTAGTTGATGGTGGGGTAATTGAACCTGTGCCTGTAAGAACAGCTAAAAAATATAAGCCTAAAGTTATTATTGCGGTAGATATAAGTGAACCTCCTTCAAGAAATTTACCAAGTAATACAATTTGGTTAACCTATTGGGCTTTATGGACTTCTTATAATGAGCTTGCAAGTTACCAAGGTAAAATGGCTGATGTATTAATTAAACCAAAACTTGAGGGTTTTGGTATGTTTAATGATAATGAAATCGAGAAATTGTATCTTTTAGGTAAAGAGGCTGCAGAAAAACAAGTAGCTGCGATTAAAGTTCATTTGAAAGCTCACGGTATTGAATAAGTATTTTTATAAGCTTGAGTATAACTTAAGTTTATGCTATAAAATTATCCTGGTAGGTTAAGGCAATATGTCGGAAAATCTGGTCAGGTCCGAAAGGAAGCAGCCACATTCGGCCTCTATTGGGTTTAGCCTACCTTATCTCTTTAATTTTATTTCCCTAAATTTATGTCATATAAACACTTAAAGCATCTCGTAAGTGATATTGAAAGCCTTAAAATTAAGGTTAAATCTTTAGAAAAACTTACCCTTAAAGAAAGATTAAAAGAAGCTCGAACTGTTGCAGCTTCAATTTTGGCTAGTTTTGAAAATACAAAAAATATAGATATTAACAAAGCTGATGAGTTTTTTAATTTAATTAATTTAACAATTCCATTTGTTGCATCATCACATGATGCCATGAAATCTTTAGGAAAAATGTATGCTTCAATTTATAAAATAAAAGGAATTGAAATAAATACTATAAATAAAATTTCTGGAAAATTAGATATTGAAACAGGATTATGCTTAATTAAAGATGCTAATTTAAAATATAATGAAAAAGAATCTTCTATTGAAAATGAAATAGAAAATTTAAATTGTGTAGCAGTTGGTCTTAATGGGGATGGAGCATTTAAATTTGAAGTTAGATTGATTGAAGGTGATTATCCATATTTAGAAGAGAAATTAGTTAGAAAATTAGTAAGTATGACTATTGAAGATTATTATATAAATATTCCGAACGGAATTTTAACTGTTAGCGATTGTTTAGAATTCACTGGTAAAAAAATGGAAATACCTTCAGGATTATATAAGGTTAAATGTTATATAGTTAAAAAAGGAGAATGGGATTTTAATATAATCTTCGTTCTATGCGAATCTAAAGATTATAAATCATTAGATCAATATAAGAATCCAAAAAATATCCCCTCACTTTTGTAAAGTGATTAGAAAAATAAAAAACTTTAGTATATGAAGTTATATAAATTATAATTTTGATATAATCTTTTGTATCCTATCAAAATTATTTGATACAAAATCTGCTTTTGATTGTATGGCTAGAATATCATCGTTTGTAAATAAGATTTTAGTCCCTACATTTGCTTTGGTTGCGGCTTCAATATCGGTTTCTTTATCGCCGATAAAAATAGATTTTGTTGGGTCAATATCAAATTCTTTACAAGCTTCAATTATCATTCCAGGTTCAGGTTTACGACAATCACATTTAATTTTATATTTATTAAGTACCGCATCAACATGGTGTGGACAATAGTAAACTTTTTCTATTTTAATGTTATTATCATTAAATTTTTGCACTAACCAAGAGGTAAGATTATTAAATTCTTCTTCTGTATAATAATTTCGACCAATACCGGATTGATTTGTAATAATGAATATTTTGTAATTTAATTCTTGTGCAATTTTACAAAGGTCAAAAATTCCGTCTACAAAGGTAAAATTTTGTATTTGGTAAACATATCCATAATCTACATTAATTACCCCGTCACGATCTAAAAAAAGCGCTTTTTGAGAGTTTTTTAAATCATTGTTAGGTAAATTCATAAAAGCTAACTTGCATATAAAGGAATTTCGATTAGAGCTTTTTCATAATCTTCTGGCACACCAAAATCAATAAAAAAGCCATCATTCTTAAATATACCAACGTTTAGATCATTTGTATATTTCATTAAAAAATCATTTTCAAAGGAGAACTTTTTTTCAAAATTTAAACTATCAAAAACCTTTTTATTTATTGCGTATACACCAGAATTGATATAACCGCTAACATTACTTTGTTTTTCTTTAAAGCCAGTAATTTTATTATTTTCAAAAATTAAATTGCCGTATCTTGATGTGTCTTCTTTGAAATTAGAAAGAATGGTAATATCAAAATTATTTTCTTTATGGAATTCATAGAATTTTTTTACATCGAAAACATTAAGGCTATCACCATTTAAAGCTAAAATATCACCTTTAATATTAAATTTATTTATAGTATCAACTATAGCTCCACCAGTTCCTAACAATTCTTCTTCTATATTAAAATAAATTTGATCTTTGAATTTATAATTAGAAAAGTGTTCTGTTATTACTTCATGTAAAAAACCAATTGAAAGATAAATGTTCTCATTTTTTTGTGATATAAGAGAGTTGCAAAGGATTTCTAAAAAAGGTATGCCATCAAACTTAATCATTGGTTTAGGAATAATATTTCCTGTAACTTGAGAAATTCTGGTTCCTCTGCCACCAGCAAGTATAATTACATTTTTGAACATATAGTTTAATATTATAATAATAAAATTTTGATTATATACGGTTAATAAATAAAGTCTTTAAGTTGAAAATTCAAGTATAAAAGTTACCATAATTTTATTTATTCAAAATAGCTTGGGCATTCAGGGTTTTTATAATCATAGAAGCATCTTTGAATTTCACTTGTGGTAATTCTTTCAGGAGAAAGAGGAGGAAGATTATTTTCATCAAAGAAAGCTGCATTTACTGTTTCAACACCATTTTTAGGAATACCTTCTAAAAATTTACATCTAAAAATCATTTTATAAACATGTGGCCATTTAAAGTTTTGATTTAGTTTATTATTATCATATACTCCTACTAATTTTATGGCTTTACATATAATTCCGCTTTCTTCTAACGCTTCTTTTTCTGCATTTTCAGCCATTGAAAGATTAATATCTGCCCAACCTCCAGGTAAAGACCATAAAAGGTCATCTTCTTCTTGAACTAATAAAATTTTATTACTCTCAAAAATGGCGGCTCTGACATCAACTTTTGGTGTTCTATAACCTATATCTGCTGAAAAAATATTAAAAATTTCTGTTAATTCATTACCAGAAACTATGCTGGCAAGGTTAGAAGTAATTTCCATTAAACGATTATATCTTTCTAAATCATACTTATCTTTGCCATAGGTAAGCCCATTTTGAGCAATGGCTTGCATTTCGCTAATAATTGAAAAAATTTTATTATGCATTAATTTTGATTAAGCGATAATTAACTTAAATTTAATATTTAGTTTCTATAAATACTATATAGGCAAATTATAAATTCGCAATATTCGCTGTTTGGAATTGAATATTATATTCTTTACCATGTATTGCATCTTCAATTAACCCACATATTATGTGACCTAACATAATATGGCATTCTTGTACTTTAGCAGTTTCTTTACCAGGAATTTTTAAAAGATAATCGCATAAATCATTCATTAAACCCCCACTCATACCTGTAAAACCTATAGAGGTAATGTTTCTTTGCTTAGAAAGTTTTAGAGCTTCAATAATATTCTTTGAATTACCAGAAGTGGAAATGCCAAAAAATATATCACCAGGTCTTGCTATTGCATCTAATTGACGTGAAAAAACATATTCATAGCCATAATCATTACCAATAGCAGTAAGTGCAGAAGTGTCAGTAGTGATTGCAATAGCGGGCATAGCAGGTCTATCATAACATAGCTTACTTACAAATTCAGCAGCAAGGTGCTGTGAATCTGCAGCGCTTCCACCATTACCTGCAAATATAATTTTATTACCTTTACTAATTGCATCTATACAAACTAATGAGATTTGTTCGACAGTATTAATTACATTATTATCATTCATTACTTGAAAGATTAAAGATTGAGTTTTAAAAATTTCATTCTTTATTATTTCTTTGAAGTTAAAATCCATAAACTTACCCTGCGTTAACTATCAATTCGTTTATAGCGTTATTTTGTTGAAATTCTTTTAAATGAATATAATTTCTTTTAGTGAGCGAAGTTCTTGTATACATATTATTATATTCAAAAATAATTGAAGCACCTGTATCTTCAAAATTAAATGGAATATATAACAAATCTTTTAAAGCATCAAGAATTCTTTGATGATTTTCCGGAGGGACAAAAAATAAAATAAAACCACCGCCACCGGCGCCTAAAACTTTTCCACCAATAGCGCCGTTTTCTATTGCCTTTTCATAAATGCTGTCAATAAAATCTGTAGATACTTTATTTGATAATTTCTTTTTCATTAACCAACTTTCATGAAGTAATTTTCCGAAATCTTTTAAATCACTTGATGAGTTTAGTATGTTAACTGCTTCATCAACCATTTCTGACATTGCAGTAAGTTCATGATATTTGTCTTTTACACTTGCACTTTTTTCTTTAGCGATTTCAAAAGAATTACGTACAAGTCCAGTAAAAAATAACATTAAATGACTTTGTAAGTCTGCAAAACGCTTTTCCGATGCTGCAACTGGAATAACTTCAAAATCACCTTTTGTATCAATTTTAATATGATTAAATCCGCCATAAGCAGCTGCTATTTGATCTTGAATTCCACCATCTTCTTTTAAAAAATTTCTTTCAACATATATTGCTTCTTTAGCAAGTTGTTTTTTACTAGGTGTATGATCTGATAAATTATATGCAGCATTTAACATTCCTACAGTAAATGTTGAACTGGTTCCTAAACCTGATCTTCCAGGTAAATCACCTTGGTGATGAACTTCAACGCCAGTTTCAATATTTAATAATTTTAATACTGCATTTACAACAGGATGTATTATTTCATTGTTGTGTTGTACTTCCTCAATTTTTGACCATAACACACGTGAGTGATAATCAAAAAAAGGTGGAAGTAATCTATATGTTAAATAACAATAATGATTAATTGTAGTAGAGAGAACTTGGCCACCATTATCTTTAAACCACCCTTCGTAATCTGTACCGCCGCCAAAAAAAGATATCCTATAAGGTGTCCTACTAATAATCATATGATGTTAAAATATTTTTGTTGAAAAGAATAATAAAGCAAAAAAAAACTTCCAAGTAAATAATAATTTGTATAAAAATAAATAAAATTTCAATTTATGGTTTTAAAAAAATGATAACTTACTCAGAATTTCAAAAAATAATTAAGTTCGAGCAAATAGTAAATGATCTTAGATCAGGTATTCCAATTTTACTTACGCATAATAAAAATTTTTATACTGCAATTGCACTAGAATCTATTACTAAAGTTGAATTTGAAATTCTTGCTCATTTGTTTAAACCAAAATTTTTAGTCATTTCAAAAGAAAGAGCAAATTATCTTGATAATAAATATAGTAAAGAACAAATAATTTCAATTGAAAAAATAAGTTTTGAAGAGATAGTAGATATTAGTGGTTTATCATTAGAAAAAGTTTCTTTAGAAAAATATAATTTAAATGAATTAAATATTTCGATGGTAAAAGAAGTGCTGAAGACTTGCATTTTCAGCGAATTGCATCCTTCAATATTATTGTTTGAAAGTTTAATTACATCTGATTTAAATTCTGCAAATGATTTAAATTTTATTCACAATCAAGAACAATTAAAAAATTATTATCGTGAAGTATCAAGAGCTAAACTTAAACTTAAGTTTACAGATATGCCAATTGAGTTAGTTGCTTTTAGAAGTAGTTTTAATAATAAAGAACATTATGCTCTATTAATTGGAGATCCTAAAGCAACAAATACTCCACTAGTTAGGTTGCATTCTTCTTGCTACACTGGTGATTTACTTAGTTCAATTACATGTGATTGTAATGACCAATTTCACAGTGCAATCAAAAAAATGGTTGATGAAGGTGGTGGTATAATTATGTATTTAAATCAAGAAGGAAGAGGAATAGGTCTTGTGAATAAATTACGCACTTATAATTTACAAGAACAAGGGTATGATATCGTTGATGCAAATATTATATTAGGTTTTCCTGATGATGCACGTATACTTTGGCCTGCTGCAAATATGTTAAAGCTTCTTGGCATCGATAATGTACGCTTACTTACTAATAATCCTAAAAAAGCAAATGCACTTACTGATTTCGGGATAAAAGTATCAGAAACTGTATCACATGTTGCAGAAGATTTTAATAAGAATAGTGAATATTTTAAAGTAAAATCTGATAAATTAGGTCATAAATTTAATTAGGGAAATTTAAAATGAAAGCAGCTGCTAAATTTTTTTTTAAAGCTAATATAATTTTCGGTGGATCTTTTGCTATTACACAAGGAATAGGTTTTGGAGCAATATATGCGTTAGATACTGCTCTTGCAGAAAAAGATAACAAAAGCAATTCATTTGCTAAAAAAGTTTCTAATGTAATTGCTAAAACTTCTATTTATTCTTCAGCTGCATTTCTTGATGGTTTTACCTCTGGAACTTTAGCAATAACTTTACCCATATCTTATTTTGCCAATAAAGCTTTTGAAACTAATATACAAAAATTTTCTTGCTTAGAATATTTAGATAAAAAGGAATATGAGAAAAAAAGCGAGGAATATAATAGAATATGGCGTAACTATAAACAACAAAAAGAAAGTAAAAATAAAGCAGTATAGAATTATTTAGTGAGTTAGTTTAGTAAATTACTAACTCACTAAATAATTCTATACTGATCTCATCAGTATAATATAAAAACATCTATTAATAAATAGTACAAATATAATTATAAATATAAAATTATCATTTAGCTCTTAAAAAAGTAAAACAGTATAATAATACTTACAAATAACTTTTTTATGAGTTTTTAAAATCCTAGTATTCTTTTTGTAATTATACATATGGGGAGAATTATGAAAACCAGATTACTATTTTCAAAAAATTTATTTAAATTTTGTATGGCAGTAAATGTTGGCATAGGAACTGTATTGGGAACAGGTCATGCAGCATTAGCTGGTATACTTTCGCTAGCAACGCCAGAAACTGCAGTTCAAATGAAGGAAAGTAAAATTACAGGTGGAAGGTTTAAATACTTGTCAAAAAGCGTAAGTAATTTTGCAGTAGCAGGTTTTATTGATGGCTTCAAGATGGGAGCATTTTGTTTAGTCTATCCCTTATCAAAAATTTTAGAGCGTAAGGGAGTTAGAATTTATGAAGAATATTTTATTGATAAAGTTATAAAAGAACAGGAGCAGATAACACAGGAAATATTAAATAAAAGAAATTGGCGTGTAAGAAAAGGGCATAATGAATTTATATTTTATATAGAAGAAAAGCGCGATCTAAAAGTAATGAATAAAAGTGAAGAGAGAGCTAGAGAGAGCTAGAGAGATATGAAAGAGGATAGTGATTTAACTACCCTCTTTATATCTTTATTTTCCAAATAAATTCATTACTTCAAATGTTATTACTAAAATACCAAATACAATAGAAAGTTCTTTTGCTTTTTTATTTTTAACTAAAGGATAAAAAGTTTTAACATTTCCTTGTGCATTTGATTTTTTAAGTAAATAAATAGGTAAAAGAATGGCAATAATAGCAAGAATCATTCCTGCAAATGCTAAAGCATTTATAAATGCTTTAGGGATAATTGCGGCAATAATAAACGGTGGAATTATTGTTAGCATAAGAGATAATAAATGAATTTTAAAATCACTCTTAATATTTAATTTTAGCTGATTTTTCCATTTGTCTATTAAACCTAATCCCACTCCAAAAATTGAAGTTATAATTGCAAGTATTGAAATTATCCAACATACTATTTTTAATTGTTTCCAATGGGTAATATTACTCATAACTTTTATTAATTGCCCAACTTCAACGTTACCCTTTTTTATTTGAGTGTAAAATTCTGGGGCCGAGTTATATATTGCACTCATTATGGTAACGCTCCACAATATATATACAATTAATGTAAGTAAACTACCGTAAAAGAAGACCTTTTTAAGTACTGTATGATCTTTATTACAGTAATTAGTAAGAGTATGGAATATTACCTGGAAACCAAAAGAAGTAAATACTACAGGAATGCAAAGGCTCCATGAATTTAATTCGATAGCTTCGCTTTCAAATAAAGGCAGTGTTGAAATATTTGTATTAAGTAGCATGTTAATTATTATTATAATAAATAATGTAATAAGGCTTATAAATAAAATACGGTTTATTCTTTCTACCCATTTTGTGTAAAGCGCAAGAGTGAAACTAACAAATGAAGTTAATATAATTAATACATTGATGAAATTAGTTTTAATATTGAAGAAATGTTGGATTAGATCCTTAGTTATTGAGGTGCCGCCATATAAATAAGCTGACATTAAAGAATAAGTTAATAATAAGAGTGTGGTCGATCCTATAACTTCGCCACCTCTACCACTAAAATGTTTGCCCAATGCTCCCAAGGGTAAACCTTTTCCTGCTCTTAAGTTAAGCTCAAGGTTTACAAGAGATGAATAATGCATAATTAGCCAAATTATTACCATTAAAACTATTGAAGGTAATAATCCGAGTTTTGCTAAAGTCATTGGTAAGGCTAGTACACCTGCGCCTATAGCTGTACCTGCAACTAAGAAAGATGGGCCTAAAATTTTTGTCATTGTTTTTCCTTAACTAATAATTTGATAAGTAGAATAATGCCCTAGAGTTCTCAAAGCAAGTTTTTAACTCTGTAACTTAAAGGCAATATTAAATTGTAAAAAGGGAAAGATTTATTGTTGTGCACCTGTAGAGGGCACAAAATTAAAGAAAAATGAAAAAAATTGTAATGTAATACTATTCATGTCGTTTACATTAACAAATATTAATTAAATTGTCAAATTCAATTTTAAAAATTAATTGACTTTAACGATTATTTAAATAAAATTCCTGCATAAAATAAATGCCAAATATTATGTTTAGAAATTCAAAATTAACCTTTTTACACCATTTTTATTATTATGCGCATAATTGCGCATAAATCCGTTGTCTATACCTTTCTCATAATATATTTATAACGTTAATAATAATTTTAAGGAGACTTAAATGAAAAGAACCATAGGTCCTGCATTTTTAGTTGCAGGTACAGCTATAGGCGCAGGTGTTCTAGCTTTACCTTTAACCCTATCAAAATTAGGGGTTTTACCATTAATTATACTTGCAATAACCATTTGGCTTACTATGCATTATTGCTCACTAATATACCTTGAGCTTAACTTAAGAGCAGGAAAAGGTTTACCCTTGGGAGCATTAGGTAAAGAATTTGGCAGTCAAAGCAGCTATGTTGTGGGAACAATATGCACTATGTTACTTACATATTCTTTATTGTCTGCTTATTTATATGGTGGTACCTCAATAATTAAAATATTTTGTGAAGCGATTTTAGGGAATGAAATAAATTCTATAAATATTCTTAACGTATTTGGAGTTATAATATTTTCTATAATGTTATTTTATACAAAGTTTGTAGAATTAACTAACAGGTTTTTATTTGTAAGCCTTATGGTTGCTTTTATTACTTTAATAGTAGGCCTTGTTTTAAGGGTTGATATAAGTAATGTACCTTTGATCGAAGCACAAGTGAATGATGTCAGTTCATGGACAATCGCAATTCCGGTTATGTTTACCTCTTTTGCATTTCACGTTATATGTCATACTCTTACTGATTATTGCGATAAAAACCCTAAAATACTAAAAAATGCTTGTTTTTATGGAAGTTTAATTGCGTTAATTGTTTATATTATATGGACACTTAGCGTAATAATTACAATTCATAATACTTCACCTGAAGCTTATAATGAAGTTGTGAATGGGCAAGTTGAGGTAGGACGATTAATTCAAATTCTTACTCAAAGTACAGGTTTTAATTATGTAAGAAATTTTTGCTGGCTAATATCAATTCTAGCAATTGTAACTTCAATTTTTGGAGTTGGATTAGGTTTGATTGATCTGATAAAGGATCTTTTAAAAGATAAATTTAAAGAAGCTCCGCTAAAAAAACATATATTTTCTGTAATTACAGCTTTTGCGCCTCCTTTTTTCGTCGCGGCTGTAATCCCAAAAGCTTTTATAAATATATTAGCTTTTGCAGGAATGGTAGTAGTTATATTGAAAATAATTTTGCCACTTTGGGTATTAAGAAAATCTAATGAAAGGAATAATGGTAAAGTATTTTTTCCTATTGTTAATAATTCTTTTTTAAAAACATTATTTTTCCTTATAGGAATATTAATTATAGGATGTGAAATTTATAATTTTGCTTAAAAGTTATAAAGGAGTAATTAAGTAATTACTCCTTTTCCCTATTTATTGAAGGATTTATCTCTTCAATTTTTTTTCTAAAAGATTCTTTATTCTCTTTTAATATTCTATCGGCAGTTTCATAATTAATATTGCCAAGTTTTGAAGCTATCAAAGAAACTATTTCAGGAGGTAAAGAAATATTTTTTTCTTCTATATAACTAACTAAATTTGGATTTCTGCAGATAGCATTAATTACCATTAAAGAATTGGTAATTTTATTAACAGCGTATTCGGCAGCATTAGCATTTCCGTTTTCAATTTCTTTTTTCATTAGATTTAATATTTTTAAAATATTATTTTTCGCTAATTCTTTTAATTGAATGTTCTCTAAATTATCAACCGCTCGCCAAATATTTTTAAGATCTAATGAAAAAATATCTTTATATTTTTCTTCAAATTGAAATCTCTGAAGAGTTTCATATAAATCTTTTACACTTTTTCCATTAAGCAAAAAATTATTTAATTCTATGCTAAATTTTATATTATTATGTTTGTTTAATTCCGCAGTAAATTCTTCCAACGTGAAATCATATATATAAATTTTATAAGCTAAAAATAAGTAATATATTTCTCTGTTTTTAAAAGGTACTAATGTATACCATCTAAAACTTAATTCTCCTAACATATCTTTTTGTGGAAAAGCACCATTGCTAATTAAGAGTTTTAAAGCTTCAAGGTTGTTTTTTTGAATAGCTAAAGCTAATACATTTGGTCCTTTAGGTACATTCGGATTAGCCCCTTTTGAAAGTAACAATTTTAAAGCTTTAGAGCCATATTCTATTGCGCCATGAATAGGGGTTAAGTTACTACTATTAGCAATATTCGGATTAGCGTTAAAACTAAGTAAGTTTTCTATTTTTTTTATTTTATTTGCCCATACAGCAAAATGTAACGCAGTTGATCCTTTTTTATCAGAAATATCAGGATCTGCACCGCTTTCTAATAACTTTGTTACAATATTTAGAGTATTACTTTCATCGATTGCGAGTAGTAAGGGGGTGTATCCATGGCTATTTTTAGCATTAATATTAGGCATGAGTTTAATTATTCTCTCTGCTTCCTCATATTTATGTTTTGTAATAGCTTGAAAAAATTTAATAAGAATTGCTTCATGTTCATTATTAAAATTACTATCTTTATTTTGATTAGTAGTATTCAATTTTCTAGAAGGTATATTATTGGTAAAACCATTATTATTAGCTTTGGCCATTATATCACCCTATTTAATTAATTTTATATAGCAAATTAAATACTAACATAATTTTAACTAATTATCAAAAAAATTAATAAATTAACCTTTGTAAAAATCTTTTTTTCTTAATAAACAGTAAATTAAAATTATGGGGTTTTATTATGTTTAAATTAACCGTTGATTTTAAATTTAAAGCCTATAGAATGATCCCCAATTCCAGATAGTCGGATCATTGCCGGTATAAGTTATATTATACGGGAGGAAAGTCCGGGCTCCTAGAAAGCACAGTGCCGGGTAACGCCCGGCGAGGGTAACCTCAGGGAAAGTGCCACAGAGAATATACCGCCTGCGTATTACAAATACGTCGGTAAGGGTGAAAAGGTGCGGTAAGAGCGCACCGCTATTATGGTAACATGATAGGCAGGGTAAACCCCACTGGGAGCAAGACCAAATAGGAATAGCGAGTTTTATATTAACTTATAAAACTAAGAGTTGCTTTCTCTTTTTATGCTATTCGGGTAGGTCGCTTGAGGTGATAGGTAACTATCATCCTAGATAAATAGTGATCATTAGCGCTTGCGCTAAGACAGAACCCGGCTTATAGACTATCTGGATTCCTTTATTTATATAGAAAACAATTACTTAAGTTGAAAGTTTTTCGTTCCAACTTAAGTAAATAATTTTTAAATAAACTAATGTTTATATTTGTAACTGACGTAATTTTTCTTCTGTAGCTTCAAACTTCTTTCTCCAATCACCTTGTCGATTATCTGCTTCATTAATATTCATAGGTAAATCTACCGAAGTTTCTTCTTTTTGTTCGTCTTGTTCATTTTTTAAAGCGCTTTCCATACTTTCCATATATTCTTTAAAAAGCTCCATAGTAGACTTTTGAGATATATTTTCTTTTGGTTTTTCAACCCGCACAATAGGGTTCTCCAAGCCTAAAAGATCACTATCAAAATTAACAGATTGCATGAAAGCTTGTAATTCCTTGTTTTGTTCAAAGGCTCTATAAAATGAGATTTCTAAAATCTTCATTGCTAAAGTTATTTTATTATTTTTAATTAAAGTTGTTATGAAAGAATTTAAAGTATTATAACTTATATTTTCTTCTAAACTTAAACTTACATATGTAACTTTAATTGGACGAGGTAACAAGATTTCAGCTGTTACAAAACCTTTATGCTTGTATAAATTATGTGCTAAAGGTTTGCTTCCGAAAACTTCCATAGTTTTTTCATTTTTAATATCTTCAAATAAAATATTGAAATGTGAAATATTTAATTCTTCAAGTTCTTCAGAAAGTGAAGCTAGATGTCCTGTACCTAAACCAAAAAATAATATATTACGTTTTTCATTTTGTAGCTTTTGAAGATTTTCTGCCATTTTTCTTTCACGCTCTTTATTTACTAAATGACTAACTGCCATTAAATGGCCGTTTGGATCATATAAGCTTTTTCTTAAGTCATCAGTTTCATGAAATAATTTATATTCAAATTGAAAATTGCGTGTAAGTTGTTTAGTGTCTCCTGTATCCCAAACTGCAGTATCAATAAATTCTATTTTAAAACTTAAATCTTTAGCTTTAGTTATTAAAATGTATTTCAACAAATGAGATTGTGTTTCATATTGTTTTCTAAGTTTTTTTAAATCTTCAGGGTTATTAATGTCGAAATTTGGTAAATTAGCTAATTTGGAAGGAGGGGTGTTTTTTAATAAATTAAATGTATCATCAATATTTAAATTAATGTTTTTAGGTGCTTCTTCAAATTCAAAGCAGATAGTATCATATCCCAAATCTTTAAAATGCTTTAAGTTTTCAATTTGGTAAATAGCTAAATTTAAATAATTGTGGTTTTCAGGAAAAATTAGTAATGGCAATTGTTCTTTCTTTGGTTGATTTTCTGTTTTTAGCATAATTTTACCTAAGTTTCATTTTTTAAAATGGCTAATTTACTAGGTATTATAAAAATACCTAGTAAATTAGAAGTGGTATTAAATATACAGGTTTATATTCTTTTTCTTAGGTTCATTTTTTTCAGCGCATTCTTCAATTCTTGAAAGAATAGATTGAAGAGAAGGGGCTGCCTTTAAAGAAAAACCTTCTGGTTTAGCTGCATTAGGAATATTTTCAAGCCCAAATAATGGTTTTGTAGGATCAAGTGGTTCAACGCTAACTGAATGCTCTTTGTTACCTTTAGAAGCAATATAAAAAGAGTATTTTTGGCTTTCTGATTTATTTTTATATATACAATAATCTCTAACAAGCTTAAGTATTAAATGGTTTATGTTTATTTTATCTTCAAGAGATAATGAAACAAATGATAAATTTTGATTTGATATTGGGTCTTTAGTTATAACAAATCCTTTGTTTTCATAATGTTTGTCAGTCGATGGTATATAGTTGTTAGAAGCGAATCTATATAATTTTTTATCACTTTCACTATGAATTAATATATTTAAATGCGGAACGTTAGCAGATGATAAATTTGCCGATATCATTCCCATATGTCCTATTCCTAAACCCATAAATACTATGTTATTATTTTCACCATAAAGCTTACAAATTTCTGAACTCATCTGTGCTTCACGCTCATAACTAAGACGTGCTGAAAATAGATAACGAATTACATTCTCTTTTTTAATTTCTTTTTCATCAAATGCTTCATAAAGCTCTTTTTCTATCTGGTAATTTTTAGTCAAAGCATGATCAATAGTTTTAATTTCAAATCCTAGCTCTTTAGCTCTTCTAACTATTGCTAATTTTAATAAATTTTTTTTAAATGTTAAAAACTGTTCTATTAAATTTCTAGTATCGAAATTATTAGGAAATGTGTTAACAATTTCTAATAAATTTTCTGTACCTAAAATTTTTTGAATATTAGATTTCCATTGTGGATTTGATATCATTGGATTATCATTTATAATATCCTCTAATTCCTTTTGTGTATATTCAAGGCAAAGAACGTTATAACCTGAGTCTTTAAGTTCACTTAATCTATTTAAATTGCCTTCTAATAGTTCACAGTGAAAATGATTTTCAGGGAAAATCAATACAGGTAATGGTTCTTTTTGTGGTTGATTTTCTGTTTTAAGCATGATTTTTACCTAATATAAAGTTAATTATAAGAGATAAATTAACTATTAATTTAATTTTGTAAAGAGAAAATAATAAAGCCCCGCTACTTGCAGGGCTTTATTATTATGGAGAATCAAAGTATAAGTAAAACTTATTTACCCATACCGCTAGCTTTGTTCATACCACCGAATAAGCTGCTTGAACCGCTATTCATTGATGAACCGAAAGATCCACCTAATGAGCTACCACCTGTAGAAGTAGTTTTGTTAGCAGATTTTTTCATACCGGTTTTTTTAGCTTTTTTAGCTTTAGATTTTTTAGCTACTTTTTTAGCTTTCTTAACACCAGTAACTTTTTTAGCAGCTGCTTTTTTAACACCAACTTTTTTAGTTGCTTTTTTAACACCAGTAGATTTTTTACCAGTTGTTTTTTTAGCTACTTTTTTAGTTGTTGTTTTTTTAGCAGTAGATTTTTTAGCAACAGTTTTTTTAGCTGTTGATTTTTTAGCAGAAGCTTTTTTAACGCCAGCTTTTTTAGCTACTTTTTTAGAAGCTTT
Source organism: Sphingobacteriia bacterium (assembly GCA_017304685.1). Taxonomy (NCBI): domain Bacteria; kingdom Pseudomonadati; phylum Bacteroidota; class Sphingobacteriia; species Sphingobacteriia bacterium. The sequence goes on from JAFKLR010000003.1 coordinate 227,711, forward strand.
TTTAACTGTTGTTTTTTTAGAAGCTTTTTTAGCAGTAGATTTTTTACCAGCTTTTTTAGCTTTTGATTTTTTTGTAGATTTTTTACCAGCTTTTTTCATAGCTTTTTTAGCAGCTTTTTTAGCTGTTTGTTCAATCCATTTTAAAATATCAAAAACCGCTCTATCGGTATTGTTGTTAGCAACATTTAATTTCTCAACAGTTTTATATTTACCTAAGAGAGCAACTAAAGTTTTAACACCTTTATTAGTGATTTTGTTATTACGTAAATCAAGATTTTTAACTTTCTCATGATTTTTATGTAATGCTTCACCTAATACTTTTGCAGTTTTGTCATCAATCCCACAATTAATTAAGCTGATTTTTTCCATATGCTTACCTTTGCACATACTAATAATTTTATTAATATGATCAGCAGTAAGTGTAACGTTCATGAAAACTAATTCTTTATCTTTTGGAGAGAAAGACTTCGCTTTCTTAGTAGTTTTTTTAGCAGTTGAAGTAGCCGTAACCATAACAAGCCTCTTTTTAGAATTAATAAAAATTAATAAAAGCTACAATATTAACTTTGTAACAAGAACGTTAATATGTCAACCTTTTAAAATTAAAACTTTACTAAAATATTTACCTTTTAACGTTTTTGTATGGTATCGTGATAAAATTGTCACACATTAGTATTTGCTATATTTTGTAAGGAGAGGTATAATTTGGAAATAAAAAATTTAATAATGGAATGTAATGAAAACCTACATATTTACTAATGTTTTTCTACTTATGTTAACCTCAAATGTATTAGCTTATAATCAAAAAAGTTTAGATAAAATTGATGCTTTAACTAAAAAAAGCAAAGTTGAAGAAGAGGTGCTAGATTTAAAACAAGCTGATTTAAGTCGAAGAGATCTTACTAAAATAAAATTTAAAAAAGCAATTTTAGAAGGTGCAAACTTGAGTAATGCTAATCTTACAGCTACAAATTTTACAAATGCTAATTTAAAAAACGCTAATTTAGAAGGCTCAAACTTGGAAAGAGCTAATTTTACAGGAGCAGATTTAAAATGTGCTAATCTAAAAAATACTAAAGCTGAAGCTGCAAATTTTAGTGATGCTGATTTAAGAGGCGCAAAATTAAATAATATGTATAAGAAAAAAACTAATTTTGAAGGTGCTAAATTTAGAGGTTTTGTAGACTGCAATAAATAAAACTACTTATTATAATATATATAAATAAAAAATTATTTTTGGTTTTCTCTAATTTCTTTATTTATTTGATTATCACGATTTCTTCTATGACTTTCTGAAGTCTTTGGTTCAACTGAATTAGATGATGGTTGTTTAAGCATATCAGTTAAACTTTTTGTAGGTTTTTTAAAAAAACTTGCTCTAATGCTATTTGTATTATTAGTACTTGTTTCAGTTAATGAGTTACTTCTTTCTCTTGAAACACTATCATTGTTATCTTTTAATGTGGCGTTAGTAGGACTAGCTAAAGTGCTTGTTGGGGTACTTACATTGGTATTACTACTTCTAGGACTATTTTTTTTCTTTGGTAATTGAATTGCAATTAATCTGGGGCTTTTAGGGCTATCAAATCGTGAGCTTTCAATTTTAGGGCTTTTTTTATATTCATTTTCAGATGTAATATTATTTAAATTTAATATCGGCATGCTCTTTGCATTAATAATTTTATCATCTGAATTGGAGAATTTTTTATTATAAGACTTTTTTTGTCTAGGGCTACTTGGTGTTGAGGAAGATATAGGCCTTTCTCTTAAAGGACTGGGCGAGCGACTTGAATCATAATCTTTATCATTATTAAATAAACTAGCCTCCGATCCTACGGTGTGGCTTCTTTGACGCCCAGGTTCTACATTTTCCCTTCTTGGACTATTACTAGAGTTTTCTTTATTATTTTTCATGTCTTTACTCGAAATAGAAAGCTTTTTTTGGCTTTTAGCAATTATATGTATATAATAATCTTTATGCTGATATTCATTAGCAAAAGTTTGTAAAAATTTATTAAGCGTAGTTAATTCTTCTTCTGTTGAATAAAAAGTATTAAATAATTGAACTAAGCTTTCATACTCAGGTAGTGCTTCAAATCTCAAATAACTCAATTTTTGTAGATAATCTTCTAATTCATTAAAAATACTATTATCAATATATTCCCAAATTTTTTCAGATTCATAGTAATTTAATGTTATTTTATCTAAATTTTTAGAAGGAGCATTAAACAATTTTCCTTCTACATCCTTTGTAAATGAAAAGTTTATTGTTCCTATAGAAATAAAAGTGTGAGGAATAACATCAGTTTTACTTAAACCGAATTTTTGTATTAAATGTGAAATAATAAGAGGATCAAGCTTACCGGAAGAAATTTGAAACTTTCCAAGTGGTGTATAAAAAAAATTAATTTCGTTACTATAATAGTTTAGTAGTAATGAATTATCACTAGGAATTAATGAATGAAATATGTTAGGGCCTTTTTCTAAAGATCTCTGTATTGAGCTATTTAAATTACAGTACTCAGTATCAAAATAAAAGTTAGCATTCCCAGAATTAGAATATTCGATTCGTATAGTTGAAATATAATAGGCAATTTTAACTACCCTTTTAAAATATTTTACCATGTCAAAGTTAGGAAATTTGCCTTGTTGTTCCTGATTAATCATTTTAAATATAAATGAAAAGTTTAATATTTTAATATAACTGACATCTTTATATATAGCAAGTAAATAGTAATGATGTTATTAATGATATTTACTTAAATAATTTTGAGTAAACAAGGTTTATTGTTTACTCAAAAAATAAAATTAAATAGCGGGTAAATTGAGATAATCTGCCTTAATTGTAAAAAAAATAAAGCAGATTATAAAAATGGCTAATGTCCACAGTGGTTTAAAAAAATATTTATAGCTTCTCTATCTTTCGATTTAAATTCTCTAGATTGCAAACCTTCATTAGTATTTATAGTCAAAATAGCCTTTTTAGATTCAATAATTTCTTTTAAAGTTTGCTTATTGATTACTAAATCTACAGCATGTTGGTAAACGATTGAATCTTGGAATTGTTTAATTTGTTCATTGTTTAATTTAATATCTTTAAACCCTTTAAGAAATTCTAGTGCATTCATTTGATAAGTTCCTTCAGTAACGATTTGCTTAATATGAGTGTATTCAGCCGATTGTGTATTATTTTTATATATGGAAATTTCTGCACCAACATTTTTATCAATTAAAGTTGGTTTATCTAAATTGTTAGTATTAACCAAAATATAGTATACGTTCTCTGTAATAGGAGATTTTGTATAAACAACATTAATAGCAGGAAGTGAATGGTGATGCATATAGTTTGACTTTACAATACACCATTTACCGTATTTATCATTTATTTCTTCAACTAAATATCCTGGATGTTTCAATATAACTTTTTTATTACTTCCTTCACTTTGGAGAGCTAGAACACAGTATAAGAGCAATCGAAAAAAGAAATGCCGTTGAAATTTTTACTATAAAATTCATATAATTAACCATATACAAAATTAAATTTCGGTTAATTATATATTAACAACTAAAAGTTATCAAGGTAAATATTAATAAATTAATATTATGTTAATATTATTTATAATATTCAAGAAGATATAAGAAAAATGAAAAGGGTTCTTAAGAGAAAACCTTAAAAACCCTTACATAATTAGCTCTCTTTATAAGCTTTTTTACGTGCGCTCATAATGATTTCATCAATTTGCTCATCGCTTAAAGCAGCGTCTGGGCTGTATTCAAGGAATTCATCACGAGATAAATCTGCTAAATCTTTCATAGTTTTAATATCATTTTTACCAAGATCTATGAGGATTTTATTATTAAATCCTGCGATTTTTGCAAGTTCAGCTGCAACGCCAAGTTTACGCCATTCTTTAGCTTCATTAAGTTTTTCTTGATCGAGATATTGTTTAGCACGATTAATAAGTTCTTCTGCAATGCCTTCATCAAATCCTTGAATTGATGTTAAATCTTCAATTTCAACTTCTGCAATTTCTTGGATATTAGTAAATCCTTCAGTAGCAAGTAATTGAGCAATCATTTCATCAACATCAAGCGCTTCTATAATGAGTTTTGTAGTAGAATTAAACTCTTCCTGTCTACGTTTAGACTCTTGTTCATCTGTAAGAACTTCAATATTCCAACCTGTTAAGTGAGAAGCAAGTCTAACATTTTGGCCTTTTCTACCAATTGCTAAGCTTAATTGTTCATTTGGAACAACAACATCAATACGATGTTTATTTTCATCAATTACTACTTTTAATACTTCAGCCGGTGCAAGAGCATTAATAAGGAATGTTGCAGGTTCGCTTGACCACTCAATAATATCAATCTTTTCACCATTTAATTCGTTAATAACTGCCTGTACTCTTGAGCCTCTGATACCAACGCATGAACCTACTGGATCAATTGAATCATCAGAAGTATAAACAGCAATTTTTGATCTTGAGCCAGGTTCACGAGCAACTGCTTTAATTTCAATAGTTCTACTGTAAATTTCAGGTACTTCTTGCTCAAAAAGTTTAACAAGGAATTGGTTATGTGTTCTAGAAAGGAAAATTTGCGGGCCTTTATTTTCTCTTCTAACATCAACAACATATGCTCTAATACGATCATTTTGTCTAAATAATTCGTTTTTAATAAGCTCAGAAGATGTAAGTAAAGCTTCTGCACGTCCACCTAAATCAACAATAATATTTTTATAATCGATTCTTTTAACAACGCCGTGAACAATCTCACCAACTTTACCTTTAAAGTCAAGGAACTGACGCTCACGCTCAGCATCACGTACTTTATTAATAATGACTTGTTTAGCTGATTGAGCTGCAACTCTTCCTAAATCAATAGGAGGGAGGGGATCATAAATAAATTCACCTAATTTTGCTTCCGGGTTTTTATATAAAGCATCTTTTAGGCTAATTTCTTTAGCAGGATCAGTAACTTCTTCTACAACTTCTTGAAGTTTATAAATTTTTATTTCGCCACTTCTGCGGTCAATTTCAGCCTTAATGTTATGTTCAGCGCCATATTTTCTTCTACCAGCTACTTGAATAGCATTTTCTAAAGCTTCAATTACTAAATCTTTGGGGATGGCTTTATCCCTTGCAACAGATTCGGCTATTTGAAGAATTTCACTATTTGATGACATAAAGCTACTCCGTTTTAAGCGTTTTCATAAGTTTTTTTATAATGGTCAATAAGTCTGTCAGTTAAAATTAATTTAGCTGAATGAATATTATCAAAATCGATTTCAGATTCAATATTTTGTCCGTCAGCTGATTTTATAATAACGTTATTATCTTGAACGTTAGCTATAATACCAGAAAAGTTTTTTCTATCTTCTATTGGTAATTTTAAGCTTATTTTTGCATCAAACCCAATATAATTTTGAAAATCTTTAAGTCTTGTTAAAGGTCTATCAATTCCAGGGGAGCTCATTTCTAAATTATATTCACCACTTATTGGGTCATTGGCATCCAAAAGGAGGGAAGCTGCTTTACTTGCTTTTTCGCAATCATCGATTGTAATTGCTTTGCCATCGATTCTTTCAATAAAAATTTGTAAAGTACTTCTCTTTGGGCCTTTTTTATAATTAATTTTAATTATCTCATAACCTCTAAACTTTAAAGGCTCATCTAAGATACTGAAAATCTTTTCATTTATCATATGTTTATTCCTTACGTTTAGGCAAAATAAAAGGCGGGCAAAAGCCCACCTTTTATAAGGTATTTTAAATTGTTAGTATCTTTATATCAGGTTTTATAAAAATATCAAATCTTATTTTTTATAAAGGTAGCAGATTGTTCAGTGCTTTTGCCTAAACCCCTGAAAATTTTAAGAGGGTTCCAGCTTGAATCGTTTATATTTCCTGTAGAAATTTTAATATCTGAACCTTTGAAATTTCTTAAAAGCTTAGCTCCAGTATAAATTGCAAGTAGAGTAATTGCGCTTATTATAAGACCACGGATAATATTTTTAATTAATTCATTCTTCGGTGGTTCATTAGAGGTATTATCAGTATTAATAGGTGGTTCAGAAGATATTGGTTTTAAAGTATTATCTTCTACTGATCCATGAGTTTTCTTAGCCCCACCATTGTTAAAATGAGTCATTATACCAGAATCAGGCTTTTCTAAGTCTTCAACTTCTGGTGAGTCAGGTTTTTTCAAAGTATCATTTTCTTCTACATATGTATCAGTCCTAGAATCATAATATGTTTTTTTATTACCTAATGGCCTTTCTTCTATTTCTGACGTGTCATTTTCTTGAGAAGAAGGAGTTGGGGTAGTAGCATCAATTGATGACGCTTTATTTTCAGAAGGTGTTTTTATTTCAGGAGGGAGTTCTGATTTTCCTAAATTAACAAACGACTCAACTCTTTCATTAAAGAAATCTTGTAATTTTTCATACATATCAATTTCTTTAAGTTCTTGTTCTAAAGGTTCTTTAAGCTTATTAAATTTTTTATCTTTATGAATCTCATTTAATTGTAAAACAAAAAAGGCCTTTTGATTAAGTATTTCACTTACATGACTGTTAAACCTACCTTTAATCACAATATTTTCAATATTCGGAACTTTAAGCTCTAAAATTTCCAATAATTCTAAATAACCTGGTGTTTCAATTGTAAAATGTACACTAAGTCCTCTTACTGCAGCTTTTAACTGAACTGTACTGGATTTACCATTAAGATTGTAATTATATGTAAGTAAATATGTATTATGATCACCAATATCTTTTCTTATGCCTTTAAATTGTAATCTACTTATATTATTCTCATCGTTAGTTTGAGTTTCAGTAATGTTTTTTTTCTTTATTTTTTCTCTATGCTTTTCAAGTTTTTTATCAAGTTTTTCAAATAAATTATTTAATTGTGTTTCAATTAGAGGATAAATGTCTTTTCCAATAAGCTCATTTTGTAAATCAGAGTTTAAATTTTGCATTTCAATATCTACACTAAGTAACTTAGTTAAGGAGATATTCATTTTAGATGCTTCTTCCTGGCTTATATTATTTTTAGAGTTTTGTAAATATAGGTGCTTAAGGGATTCGGGGGTAAAGTAAACTGTAAACGATCCTTCTGAAATTGTTTTATCATCTTTTGTTTTAGTTTTAGTACTTTTTAATAAAATATTACCTATAATAGGGTGTCCAGTTTCAGTTTGGAGAGTAATTTGATGGGTGAAATTTTCTTTTTTAATTGTTTCATTATGTTCTTTAATTTCTGTAATTATAAGTTTTGACATAAAGCATCCATGTGTTTTTAATTTATGATATATTATATAATTAATCATTAAAAAATCAATAAAAGATAATCTTAAGTTAACTTTCTTTTCAATTATTTGACATTTAGTATAAATTTAGTTCAAATTACATATATAAAGTTTTGCAGTTTTAAAGTTTTATAATATATTTGGCTCCGATGTCAAAATTTAGGAGGATAGGATGAATGAAATAATAGATGTGTTTGCTAGAGAAATTCTTGATAGTCGTGGTAATCCGACAGTTGAAGTAGATGTAACACTTGCAGACGGTTCATTAGGAAGAGCAGCAGTACCATCTGGTGCTTCAGTTGGAACGTTTGAAGCTCTTGAACTTAGAGATGAAGATAAAAAACGCTTTGGTGGTAAAGGTGTATTAAAAGCAATTCATGCAGTTAATGACCAAATTGGTGAAGCTATTTTAGGGGTAGAGGCAACCGAACAATTTGCCATTGACCAAATTATGCTAGAACTTGATGGCACAGAGCATAAAACAAGGCTTGGCGCTAATGCAATTTTAGGTGTATCGCTTGCAGTTGCAAAAGCCGCTTCTGAAAGTTTAGGTTTAGCATTATACGAATATATTGGTGGTAAGATGACAAGAACTATGCCAATGCCAATGATGAATATATTAAATGGTGGTGTTCATGCCGATAACGACCTTAGTATTCAAGAATTCATGATTATGCCAATTGGTGCGCCAAGCTATAGAGAAGCTTTAAGAATGGGTGCAGAAGTTAGTATGGCATTAAAATCGCTCTTAAAACAAAGTGGTTATAATACAAACGTAGGCGATGAGGGAGGTTTTGCTCCTAATTTAGAACATACTGAGCAAGCTCTTGATTTCATAATGAAAGCGATTCAAGAAGCTGGATATACTACTGGTAAGGATGTAGCTTTAGCCCTTGATTCAGCTGCAACTGAATTTTTTAACGAGGGACAGTATAAACTTGGCAAAAGCGTATTAAATGCTGATGATTTAGTAAAATATTATGAGAATTTAATTAATAATTACCCAATAGTTTCGATTGAAGATGCTATGGCAGAGCATGATAAACATGGATGGCGTAGTTTAACTTTGGCCCTCGGTACCAGAGTTCAATTAGTTGGAGATGATTTATTCGTTACAAATAGTAAAATTCTGCAAGATGGAATTAATACAAACCTCGCTAATGCAATTTTAATTAAACCAAATCAAATTGGAACTTTAACTGAAACTCTAGAAACTGTGCATTTAGCTCATAAAAATGGTTATAATGCTATTCTTTCACACCGTTCAGGTGAAACTGAAGATGTATGCATAGCACATCTTGCGGTCGCAACAAATTGTGGCCAAATTAAAACAGGAGCATTATGTAGAAGTGATAGACTCGCTAAATATAATGAATTACTAAGAATTGAAGAAGATTTAGGTACTTCAGCAAGGCTTGATTTATCATTTGTAAAAAATAAAGAATTATTACCTATAAAAGCTTAAACTTTTATTTAACCGCTATTCTAAATTAAAGAATAGCGGTTATTTTTTTATAAAAAGTTACTTGCGACTTTTCATAAAATTATATAAATACATACATAAAAATATTAATTCTTTTAAATTAATCTAATGGCACTTAATACTTTGAGAAAAGTAACCTCATTTAGTAGAAGAATGGGCAAGGGATTTAATAACCCTGCAAAAAGCTTTTACGCTGAATATATTGAAAAATACAAAATTTCAGCAAATGAACTTAAAAATTATAATAATTTAATTCTTGAAATAGGTTTTGGGGCCGGTGAACACTTACTTGGTCTTTCAAATAAATACAATGATCATATGGTTATTGGTGCTGAACCATACCTTGATGGGGTAGTAAAGGTTTTAAAAACTATTACCAAATATAATATCTCAAATCTTAAGCTTTTTCCGGATGATGTAAACCTTTTACTAACAGAAGAAGCGAAGGAAAAATTTAATTTGATCTATATTCTTTTTCCTGACCCTTGGCCAAAAACTAGGCATCATAAAAGAAGAATCATTAATCAAAACATTTTAACTAAAGTATTTAATTCATTAAAAGATAGTGGGAAGCTGGTTATTGCTACTGATCACTTAGAATATGCTGAGTGGATTCATAATGAATTAGAAATTTTTGGGAAATTTAAAGTTGCACGTTCTCATGTCCTTCCTCATAATTATACTCCTACCAAATATCATACGAAGGCATTAAAAGTTGGTAGTGAAGTGAATTTTTTTAACTGTATAAAATAAATAAAAGCCTTACCTATTGATATTTAAACCTTTTCCAAGTTTGATAAACTTATCAATTAAGATTATAATTATTAATATATTAATAATATCGTAAGGTAGTCTTATGTTTAAAAAATCTAAGAGCAAAAAAGGAGAAGTAAATACTTTAGAAAATGAGAATGTTTATTTGTTATCGACAGAGAATACAAAACAAAATCTTGCAAAATCCTTTAATGATTTATCAAAATCTATTACAAACATAAGTACTCAATTAATTAAAATAAGCAAAATAAAGTTGAGAAAAAATTTAAAATCTTTGACTAATATACCTGAAAACTTTAAAGAATTTTTGAGTGGATTTTCTATATTAAGTAAAAGCAGATTTAAAAAAAATAACTCTAAAACTAGAATTACTTCCAAAGAAACAGAAAATAAAGCTAATGAATCCGTAGCCATTATTAAGCAACCTCAATTTAGAAAGGTTAAAAAGGATTTTTCTCATTTAAAATCTATAGTTAAAAGATCAAGTAATCAGAAATTTAGGGGATGATCTCTATTTTTAATAGACGTCAAATCACATTTTACGGCTAAGTTTTTCCAGTTAATAGCAGAAGGGTCTATTATTTGTCTAAAATGAGGATAAGGGTTTTCATTAATGAAATTTGAAACATGATGGGAAATTCCTGTATTCTTTACCTCATTACTTACATCACCAATAATATAATTTTGTATAGTTTCGATTTTATCGCTAACTTCAAAAGATTTTTCAGTCTTAATTCTCAAAATTCCACCCAATAAGTAAGAGCCAGCATAAAATATAGTTCTAGGTAAATTTGAAGTGATAAAGTTAGGAAATAGGTATGAGGTAAGTTTTGCAAGTCCAATAGGTGCAATTTGCTTAACTAAGCGCGAAAGAATAAGAGGATATTGTTCTTTGATTTCACCTTGTTTAGGAACTATAGAAAATTGACATTTATAATGATCATCAAATTCTTTTAAGCGTGAATAATATTTTTTAACTTCATTTTCTAAATTATCATATATTTTATTTGGAATAAGAACATTATAAATATCGACTATATCCTCCATTCCAACATTATTTATATTAATTGTAGCGACAATAACTGCATTTTGAAAGCGAGGGCTATTCAATTGTTTTATATATCTTAAATCAATTGGTAACTCTTCCGAATCCATAATTTTATCAATTAGATTTTCAAAATATAATGGTATTTTGATGTTATAGGGCAAATTTGAATTAGTAGTTTTATTTATAAAATCTATAACAAGGTTTTTCAACGTAGCTTTTATATTTTTAGAAATAAAATAAGGAGTAAGTATGTGATAAGGAAGTTCTTTTTCTGTTACATCAATTAATGATCTAGATTTTAAAACTACTTTATGCTCTACACCAATTATTTTAATAAACTTTTTTCCTTCTCGTGGGGTTTTTATTGGAAAATCAAAAGAATACTTACTAACCTCATAATGTTTTTTCATAAGAGCTCGTTAAATAAATTGTACTGGGATTTATAATCGTAACAAAAAATAAACTTTTAGTAAACTTTTAATACTTGTTTTTGACCTTATATATTTCCATTTAAAATATTAATTTGTAAAGCAAATCCAATAATTAGCTCTTGCAATTTCAGTTGATAATGATTATCATTTGAAATAAGAGGTAAAAATATGGTTAAAAATTTTTTCGTAATTTCATTAATTTTATTAATTGATGTTATAGCGTGCAATGCTAAAACACCTATTGAAGCAGAAATAAGAATTAAAGAGCATAAATTTGTTCCTGAAATACTTGAACTACCTGCAGGTGAAAGAATAAAGCTAAAAGTTATCAACGAAGATGATACAGCAGAAGAATTTGAAAGTCATGATCTTAAAAGAGAGAAAATTGTATCTGCAAATAGCAGTACAATTGTGGCGTTTGGCCCACTAGAGCCAGGTGAATATAAATTTTTTGGTGAATTTCATGAAGAAACTGCTCAAGGAATAATTAAAATTAAATAGAGGATAATATTATGATTTCAATTGGCCTTATAATCTTTAGAGAAATGTTAGAAATAGTTTTAATGCTTTGTGTAGTTTTAAGTGCCACAAAAAGCTTACCTAATAGAAATCAATACCTAGCTGCAGGCGCGGGAGCCGGAGTTTTATTATCTATTTTATTAACCTATATGGATGAGTTTTTTAATAACAGTTTTGGCGGTATGGGACAAGAATTAATTAATGGTATAGCTCTTATAACTACTTCGGTTATGATGGGTGCGACTGTTATTTGGATGTCAAAAAATGCTGTAAAAACTGGTGCGAATATTAAGCACGTCGCAAAAGCTGTTGAAACGGGACACAAAACACCTTGGTCATTATCCTATGTTGTAGCTATGATCATTTTTAGGGAAGGAGCTGAAATAGTTATCTATGTAACAAGCCTAATTAGTGCAACTAAAATTAATGGGATTCAAATAGCTTTGGCATCTATTGTGGCAACAGGTCTTGCAATTACCTGCGGGGTTTTATTCTATTATGGTACTAACACTGTGCTTAAAAAATATTTATTCCCAATTAGTAATTGGTTGATAATTATAATTGCTGCCGGCCTTTCTGCTCAAGCTGCAAGTTTCTTTATTGCTGCAGGTGTGTTACCTGAAATTGTCTCTACAGTCTGGGATATAGGCAGATATATTAAGTTTGATGATATTATAAGTAATACTTTTGGACTTTCTTCTTATATGGCCCGTCCTTCATTAACCGAATTAATGTTCTTTGTAGGTACATTAGGGGGCCTAAGTTATATGATTAAAAATCAAGCGCATAAAAAAGAAATAAAAGCTTAAGAGTGTTAATATTTATATATATTATTAAAAATATGTATACATTTCCATGTTATATAATTTAATATAATTAAGTGTGTTAAATTTGCGTATATCTTACATGATGTTTTTTAGATCTATAATTATTCTTTTACTTACTTTACACAATGCGTTTGCTATTAATATTATTCGTGATGCTGAAATAGAATCGGTAATTAATGAAATTGCGAATCCAATTATTAAAGCTACAAAGCTTACAAGCGATATAAAAATCTATATTGTAGATAATAAAGAAATAAATGCATATGCAACTAGTGGAAATTTAGTTTTTATTAATCATGGGCTTATATTAAAAAGCCAAACTCCAGAAATGGTAGCAGGGGTACTTGCACATGAATTTGGCCACATTAAAGCGGGACACGCTATTACACGTAAGAAAATATTTGCCGATGCATCTCTAATGCATGCAGCAGTTTTACTTATGACCATCGGATCATCGCTACTTGTTAATTCTCCGGAAGCAGTATGGGCATTAATGGTAAAGGGTGTAGATACTGTAGAAAAAATAAAATATAGATATACTCGAGATCAAGAACAAGCAGCAGACATGGCTGCAATTAATTTCCTACAATCGGCAGGTTATTCACCGCATGGCATTATTGATATGCTTAAATTAACAAGCAGATATGATAGAATTTATAGCGATCTTTATGCCAGAACACATCCTTTCTCTATGGATCGAATCAATATTATTAAGCCATATGTTGGGGCCTGGAAGACTCGTCAGATAATTGATCCTTTTAGATTTAATTTAGCAAAAGCAAAATTAGAAGCTTATTTGGCGGAAGACAAAGGAAGTAAGTTACTTGCAAAAATTGCTAGAAAAAATGATGACATTTCACATTATCAGAAAGCTATTATTTATTTAAAAAAATATAATCTTCTTAAAGCTGAAGAAGAAATGCAGAGCCTACTTATTAAGTATAATAATAATCCATATTTTAATGAGCTTTATGCACAAATTTTATTAGAAAAAAAAGAAGTAAGTAAAGCTCTTGAATATATGAAAAAGGCTTTAAATCATGATTCTAAAAGCCCACTTCTTTTGACGCAGCACGCCATTCTTCTTTTAGGTGCTTTTGATTTGACTAAGGAAAGTTATTATGCAAAAGAGGCAATTAAAGCACTCGAAAGAGCAAATACTTTAGAACGTGATTATATAAATTTTCAAATGCTTGCAAGAGCCTATGGATATGTTGATAATATAGCACTTGCAGAGTATAATTTAGCGGAAGCTAATTTTATTATTGGTGATTATAGAACGGCTCGTAAACATGCAAATAGGGCTATGAAATTTAAAAATCTAAATTCTAAAACAAAAACTCGTTTGGCTGATATTGTTAAGCTTGCTGAATAAATTAAAATTATAATTTACTTCATATGCTATTTTGTTATAAAAAAATCATTTAACTTCTTATTAACATTTTACTATGCAAACTCAAGAGTTAACTTTCAATAAGATTGAATATAAAACTTTACCTTTATATATCGCATACGGTCAGCTCATTGAAAATGACGAAGATATTATAAAAAAAACAGTAATTGCAGATATAAAATCTCTTTTTGACTTATATCCTAACTTAAAGCAAGCATATGGAAAATTTTTTGATAAATATGAAAGAGCTTTAACTATTGCGTTTAAGGGATATAATTTTGATGAATTATTTACTCTTGTAATCGATGAAAAATTTTTTCATGAAAATCCTTATTTAAGAGAAAAATATAGTAAAGAAGTAGCTCCATATGAACAAGAATTAGCAAAAGAAGCAAAAGGCTATAATTTTCATGAGATATTTACTCTCTTAAATGTTGAAAGTTTATTTAAAACTTCTGGAACTTTTTTGAAAAAATGGGGCCCAGTAGTAGAGAAATATAAAAATGCGCTAACATCTAGCTTACAGGAATATAGGTTTAAAGAACTATATGAATTGTTAGAAGATCCTGAGTTCATTAAAGCATTAAATGAATTTCCTCCATTTATACGTGGTATTGCATATGTTTTTATTCATCATTTCTGTAATCGAAGTTTTTTAAAAAATTCAGATCATGAAATTTCTGATGAAGAATATAGGAAAGGTTATAAAGATTATTTGGTAGAAGATTTATTATATAATTTAGTTAATAAAAATGGAACGGCAGCTCTTGCAATAATATGCAACTTTTTAAAACATAAAGATATTATTGACGATGAGGGTACTTTAAATGTTAATACTATACCGAGATATAGAACAGTTTTTCACTTCAGTTTATATATATGTGATCTTTTACAACACACAAAAGATTTCCTTTCTTATAACGAAATAAAAAAAGTTGTTAAACTTAATGACGAGCAAATTCTTTATTGTGTACGTGAGAAAATTCCAAAGTTAAATTATAATTTGTATCATTTTGCTACTTTATCAACATCTAAAATACATGCAAAGTTAAAGAATTGCACTGATGTTATTAATGATGAGGTTATAAATAACATCTTAAATATTACTACGAAAAATAATATTGAAATGCCTATTTCTCTTAATGAAATAAGAGAAAGGTTCAAAAATTGTGTAGGCAAAAATGGCTTATTTAATATGGAGTTATTTTATAAAAATGTACTTTTTGTGGCTTATAACGCTAATGATGAAAAAGGATTAAGTAATATAACTTTTTTAACTTTTGAAGATAAATTATTTGATTTTACATTTGTTTTACTTGCAATGTATGAACAAATTAGACCCGATCTTTATGCTTTTATTTATGCTAAATATAAAGCTCAGAATAAAGAAGACGCGCTTTTTTATAGCATTAATGATCCTGTATATTTTACTAGGATTAAAAATAATGTTTTAAATGTTATGCAAATAGCCTTGATATGCAATAATTATAAGTTATTCGTAGATTGCGCCTCTATGTATGCTTCAAATTTTAATGCTAGAATCGAAGGATATGATGATGGACTTTTACATTTAACATGTGCTTTAGAACACGCTAATGCATTAGTGTTAATGTTAAACTTTGGTATAAAAGAAGTTGCGAGCAAAATGGCAAGGGATTTATCTATAAAAACTCAAACGGTTATTCCACCTTTTAAAAAAGCTCTTAATATAAGAATGCTTAATAAGCAAGAAGCTGCGCCGTTGCATATTGCATGTTACACAGGAAATTTCGAGATTGTAGACTTACTATGCGATGCCCTTGATATTGAAGCAAACCGAAATAATAAATATGTATACTTATATTATACTGATGAAAATGGTTATGCACCAATTCATTATGCCATTGCTTGTAAAGACGAAGCTAAATCAATTCAAGTAGTAAAGTATTTGCTGGCAAAAGATAAATCTCAGATTTTTTTAACTACACTTAATGAAGATAGATTTACTCTGCTACATTTAGCATGTTACTTTGGAAAATCCAAGTTACTTAATTATTTACTAACTGAAAAAAAAGTTACGATACAAAAAAACGCAAAGGGATTATGGCCATGGGAAGTTATTAAAGATAAAAATGTTAAAGCCACTATATCTGAAGCCTTCGAGAAATCAAAAAAAGATAGCGAGGAAATAAAAGAGAATTCTCAATCGTTTCGTAAAGAAGAGGATATTAAAATTGAGATTAAACCGCCAATTTTCGATTTAATTAATAATGTAAAAAGTCAGTTAAAAATTTAAGCTTTATGATTTTGTTAATTTATGGTAATATAAATTAATTTAACTTAACTGATTATGTTTAATGTACGTATACGATTATGTAATTTATATAGGTAGATTTCAACCTTTTCATAAAGGACATTTTTATGTAGTTGAAAAGGCCTTAAAAAAAGCTCAAAAAATTCTTATAATTTGTGGCTCTGCTAATATTAATTTTACTACTAAAAATCCATTTACTTTTGAAGATAGAAAATTAATTATTGAAAAAAATCTTAAAGACAAATATCCACATAGATATACCGTTCTTCCTTTAATTGATACTCCAACCGACGAAGAATGGGAGCAAGAACTCTATAAAATTGTTGAAAACTACATTAAATCTGAAGCAATAAGTAATCCTAAACTAGCTTTAATAGGTCATAAAAAAGATGATTCCTGTTATTATTTAGACATGTTTAAAAATTGGGATTATATTGAAGTCCCCAATTATAAAGGGATTAATGCTACAGATATCAGAGAAAAGATCTCTTCTCATGATGATGAAGATCATGAATGGATGAATGATCTGACTGAAGAAACTCTAAAGGTTTTAGAAAAGCTAAAATCTCATAAAGAATATAATAAATTTATAAAATTTTAGACTAAAGTTCTCTTTCAAAAGAAATTATGCCTATTTTTATTCTGCTCACTGTTTAATCTTTTAACATATTCAATTGACTTGCGGTTAAAAGAAGTTGTAGTATGTAAATATACTTAAAATATTAACAGAGTTTAAGCATGACTATTTTACAAAAATTTCTAAGCGCAGGAATTTTAGCTTTCATTGTTATAGTAACAGGCAATCTTTACACTTATAATTTACAAACTAATATAGATTCTCATTCACGTGAACTTTTAACTCAATTTCTTAATAATAATATTCTTTCAGAGATCAAACATAATACTAATAATGTTTTGATACATACCAATCATATAGTGGAGGCTAATGGTAATAAGGTAGAGATAAAAAGATCATTTAATGAAATTGCTAAATTAATTATTGAAGTAAAGAATGGATTAAATTCTTTAAAAAACAGTTTAGAAAAACAAAACAATAAGAAAGTTTATAATGATTTTAAGGAGCTTAGTGAAGAGTATAAAGCTTACTATAAAATTATAGATGAAAATTTAAACAACGCTATAAAGAACAATCTAGGGCAAGAAGCTATAATTAAATCCTTCAATGAATTAAAAAATGTTAGAGATAGAATTAATAACAAAATTCAGATTTTAACTAATGATTTAGCTACGATTATAAATAATTCTTACTCTTCTCTTGATTATGAAGTAGATAAATCTAAAGAAAGCCAAATTATTATATTACTACTAACTGCTATTTTTATTATCCCAATATTTGGTTACTTATTTTATTATATAGTCACTTCTTTAAAATCCTCTACTTCTGACCTCACAACACTTGCTAATGACGATTTCAATATTAAAATCACAGGTTTAGATCGTAAAGATGAAATTGGTCAAATAGCATTAGCTTCGCAAAATATTAAGGAAAAACTTGTTCAAATAGTTAAATTAAAACATATGATTCAAGAAATGCCATTAGGTATTATTCAATCCAGCACTGATGATGATTTTGGAATAATCTATACAAATGATACCTTAAAAAAACTTTTAAAACCTGTGCAAGCTTTATTAAATATTCAAGTAGATAATATAATAAATTATAAACTACTTAATCTTTTTCCTCATTTAAGGGAACAATTTATTAGCGTTTCTACTGGTAAAATATTTAATTATAAAACTCAATTAAAAATAGGAAGAGAAGTTTTTGAAATAGAAATATTAAATGTGAAAGATAATAACGGGAAAATTACTAATTTAATGGTAACTTTAGCAGATATTAGTAAAATAAAGGAAATTGCGAATGTTTTTGAAAATAATTTTGGTAGTAGTATAAAGGACTTAGTAACTTCAATATTAAATATAAAAAATAACGCAAGTAAGCTTTCTACATTTATCCAACAAATTCAAAAGCAATCCATTACAGTAGCTAATTCTACTTCTGGAACAGGAGAAGATATTAATAATATAGCTTATGCAATAGAAGAACTTTCTTCTTCGATTAGTGAAATAAATGAAAAGCTTCAACAATTTTGCTTTATTTCAAATAGTGCATTAAAGGAAACAATTTCTTCTAATGAAGTTATTCGCGAACTTTTTACAAAAATAGAAAATATTGGAAAAATTAAAGATACGATAATGGCTATAGCCGAACAAATTAACTTACTATCTCTTAATGCAACAATTGAAGCTGCAAGAGCTGGGGAAGTAGGTAAAGGCTTTGCAGTTGTTGCAAGTGAAGTAAAGTCGCTTGCTCATCAAACTGCTAAAGCATCTGAAGAAATTGCAGTTCAAGTTCAAGATGTCCAAAATTCTACTTTAAAGGTAGTAACATCAATTGATTCACTTGAGGAAATAGTAAAAGAAATGCAATATCTTTCAACTTCTATTGCTTCTGTTATTGAAGAGCAATCCATGGAAATTAATGAAATCTCCCAGAATGCACAAAAAACTGCATTAAATACTAATGATATTTCTAAAAGCATTCAATTTATCAAAATGGATGGCGAGGTTATTAATAAATCTTCTGATGATTTTATTAATAACTCCAAAAATATGGCCGAAAAAATTGATGTTTTAAAAAGAAAAGCTGAAGAATTTTTAGAAATTGTCAGAAATTACTAAAGCTTATTCGATTGAAATATGTTTTTTATTGGTTTGATTATTAAGTATTGTGCCTAATTCTCTGGACACGACTGTTTTAAACATAGTTAAACGCTTATTTATAATTTTTTGAATTTTAAAATCAATATCGTCTCTATTTTCATATTTCTTTATCTTTTTATAAATAGTATTAGTTATAGTTTCATTTATAAAATCAAATTCAGCCTCTGAAACTCCTGATCTTTTATCTTTCCATTTTCTAACAGGAATTTGATGGCTTTTTATTTGATACTCTAGTCTTTCTTTTTCTTTTAATGTTTGAGAATCGGAAGTACTAGATCTAAAGGATGAATTAATGTTTGATTTAATTTCTTTAAAATTTGATATCTGTTGAGAAGAAGTAATAACTTCATTTTCTAAAAGCTTTTGATATAAATCTTTAATTTTTTCTAATTTTTGTTGAAGATAAATTCCTATTTCCTTTTCTACAAAACTATCTATCTTTTTACTAATAAGCTCTTGGGTGGTTTTTCTTATGTCTTTATTAAAATTATTTCCTGTTTGAGCTTGAACAGAAGCTTCTTCTATAATTTTCTCTATAAAAATTTTTGCTTCAAAAATTCCATTAGAAATAGATTTTTCAAAATTTATTTCTTTTATTTCAGCCATTATTTCAATAAAATTTGCTAAATTCTTTAAATAGGTTTGATTATTTTTTACTCTTTCTGCAAGTTCAATTGGCACAGCTTTATCATTAACTTTATTATTAATGCAATAAACCTTTTGAATCTCTTCTTCACTAAAAAAGTTTCGAGCAATTATATAACCAGCGGTGAGGGCATAAGATAATTGATTAATATCCTTATTAGCAACTAGCCTTAACTCTGCTGCGAATTCTTTTGAATAAACAGTTTTTTGAGGGATATTATGAGATACCATTGATAAATAATGTAAGGCTCTGCTTATAAATTGATTAGCATGTCTTATATTATATTTAAGACTTCTCCCTTCATCTAAACTTGCTGCACTTATAACCTTACCACTATCATCAACGATTACTCCGAAATTACTTTCATGAATATCTTCTTTTAAAAAAAGAATACTAGCTGAAAGATGAGTATAATAATCAGGAAGTTCTTGGTAAAATTCTTTGGTAGGTACTACTATTTTTCCTTCTGCTAAACCGGTTGTAAAACCATCATGGATTTGTTGATTGTTAACTGTCTTTACACGATATTTATAAGGTTTTTTTGTTTTAGCATATCTAGGTTCATTTTGATTAGAAATGTGAGAGACAATAGATTTAAATTGATCAAGATATGTTAAAGCAACATAAGGTTTATCGTTAAATAAAACCATTTTAGCTTTTGGAGTAGTGGTGTAATGTTGTGTATTTGATTTATTAATAATAGTTTCCTTTACAGGAGCAGTTATAACTTCTCTTATTGTTTCAGCATAAGAAGAATAAATATTTCTTTCTCCACTTCCACTTTTAAATACATATCTTTTTTTCTTGTCAGGTTTATTTTTAGTATGCAATGTACCTATAAATTTCCCTTCAATTGCACCATCTTCAATTTTATTTTCTACAGTTACAACTTTTTTTTCCATCTCTTCTTTGGAATAATTTTTAGGTAATGTCCAAGCAAGTAAAGCAGAATCAGGGTTAGTTGCAAATTCATAAAAAGCCATAAACTCTCTTCGGCTAATAAAGTCGTTTATTTTAATATTTGTATGTGAGTTATTATATTTAGCATAATTATTAAATTTAATACTACAATTTACCTCACTTGTCCTATCATAAATTGCTTTATAATCTGTTATTTGAAGTAAATTATTTGATAAATCGGTTTTTTGTGGGTAAGTATGATTAATGAGTGAAACGATACTTTCAATATATCTATCATCCATACGGTTATTAGAAATATTTAATAAATTTAACTTATTACGAGTTGTTGAATTTTGACTATTATAAGTATTTGATAAAGAATTTTGGGTTCGGAAAGATATACTCGTAGCAATTTTACCTAACGCTTCTTCTGTGATGTAACAACCTGTAATTTCTAATTCTTCTAATGTTTTTATTCGACCAAGAATTCGTACTACAATATCTAATGCTACTTTATCTTCAAAATAAACTTCCTGAATTCTAACTATTTTATTTTCACCTAAGTTAGGAAATTTTTCCTTAATTGCATTGTCAACTTTAAAGTAGTTGATGCCTGTAGCTGTTTGAAAATCCTCTAATTTAAAAGCTTCAAGATGATTATCAATATCTATTTCGAGAATATCCGATTTTATTTTAACAGCAATTATTGGCATTAGATTTTATTATATGTGTTAATATTATTATAATTTGGTAGTGTATATTAACAAATAATTAACAAAGCACAAGTAAAAAAAATACTTTTGATCATTACAGTTTCAAATATTATTGAATAACAATATATTAAAATTTCAACATTGTTAAAATTATTAAATTTTTATAAGTATAAATTTAGGAAATTGAGAAGCTAAGTAATTCCCTAAGCCTCTCAATCTAATATTAATCTTTATCAATGGCTTGCATTGCAGCAAAGGCAGCAAGATTAATAATATCAGACACTGTAGCACCCATTTGAATAATTTGAACAGGTTTTTCAAGCCCTATGATAATTGGCCCGATAATAGTTGCTGATCCTAATTCTTGTAACAATTTAGAAGAAATGTTAGCAGAATGTAAAGCTGGCATTATTAAAACATTTGCAGGTGATTTTAGTTTGCAGAATGGGTAAAGCTTAAGAAGCTCCGGATTTAAAGCAACATCAGGAGACATTTCACCATCAAATTCAAAATTTACATTTCTTTCTTCTAATATTCTTACAGTGGATCTAATTCGTTCAGCTTTTTCTGATACAAACGGGTTACCAAAATTTGAGAAAGAAAGAAGGGCAGCTCTTGGTTCATCACCAAATTTTTTAACAAATTCTGCAGTTTGTTCTGTAATATCAGCTAATTCTTCAGGTGTTGGCATTTGATGCACTGTTGTATCTGAAATAAACAATGATCTACCTTTTGTAATCACAATAGATACACCTGCTGTAAGGTTTTTAGCTTTATTTTTAATTACTTTAGAAATGTTATCTAAGGTTTGTGTGTACCCACGTGTAAATCCTGAAACAATGCCGTCTCCATCACCAAGGGCTAGCATACATGCAGAAAAAATATTACGATCATTCTTAACAAGTCTAATACAATCACGACGTAAATAACCTTTTCTTTGAAGTTTACCGTAAAGGAAATCAACATATTTATCTATATCGGCAGTATTTAGCTTAGCATTTCTAATTTCTAAACCTTCCATTTTCTCAACATTCATTTCTTTAAATTTATCGAGAATTTTCTTTTCACGTCCAACAAGAGTTGCGTATCCATAACCATTGCTAACCCAAGAAATAGCAGCTCTTATAATTTGCTCTTCTTCACCTTCAGCAAAAATAATACGTTTTTTATCATTAGTAATTTTCTTAAATATAAGATTCATACTGCTAGATGCTGGGTCTAAACGGCCAGTAAGTTCTATTTTGTAAGATTCCCAATCAGTAATAGGTTTTCTGGCAACTCCAGTTTCAATAGCAGCTTTCGCAACAGCCATAGGAACACGCGTAATAAGCCTTGGATCAAATGGCACTGGAATAATATATTCTGGACCATAGTGCATTTTTTTACCTGAGTAAGCTGTAGAAACTTCATCTGGCACTGGTTCACGAGTAAGTTCTGCAAGTGCTTTAGCAGCAGCAATTTTCATTTCCTCATTAATTGTAGTTGCTCTAACATCAAGTGCCCCACGGAAGATATATGGAAAGCCCATAACGTTATTAACCTGGTTATTGTAGTCTGAGCGACCTGTGGCAACTATTGCGTCATCACGAACTTGCTTAACTTCTTCCGGGGTAATTTCAGGGTCAGGATTTGCCATAGCAAAAATAATAGGTTTTTCTGCCATAGATTTAACCATTTCAGGAGTAACAGCGCCTTTAACAGAAAGACCAAGAAATACGTCAGCGCCCTTTAATGCATCGCTAAGTGAGCGAGCGGAAGTATCTACAGCATGCGCTGATTTCCACTGATTCATACCATCGGTACGACCTTTATAAATCACTCCTTTTGTATCGCATAAAATAACATTTTCATGTGGTACACCGACTGCTTTAACTAATTCAACGCAGGCAATACCAGCAGCACCAGCGCCATTAACAACAATTTTTAAATTTTTGAAACTCCGGCCAGTTAAATCAGCGGCATTCATAAGACCTGCAAGTGTAATAATGGCAGTGCCATGCTGATCATCATGGAATACTGGAATATTCATTAGTTCTTTTAGTCTATCTTCAATAATAAAACATTCTGGTGCTTTAATATCTTCTAAATTAATACCACCCCAACTTGGTGCTAAACACTTAATAGCATTAATAAATTCTTCTGGATCTTTTGTATCAACTTCAATATCAATTGAATCGATATCAGCAAATCTTTTAAATAAAACCGACTTACCTTCCATTACAGGTTTTGAGGCAAGTGCCCCTAAATCACCAAGTCCTAAGACTGCTGTACCATTTGAAATAACTGCTACAAAATTACCTTTAGAAGTATAGTCATAAGCCTTTTCAGGGTTGTTAGCAATTTCAATACAAGGAACAGCAACTCCCGGTGAATAAGCAAGAGATAAATCATTTTGTGTAGCAAGTGGTTTAGTAGGTAAAATAGATAACTTACCTGGTATACCATTTTTATGAAAATCTAAAGCTTCTTGGTCGGTAATTTTTTTATTTATTGTTTCAGTCATTTTTTTTCCTTTTATAATTTAGTCGATAAACGCATTATGTAAACTTTGAACAGCAAGTTCAGAATATTCTTTATTTATTAAAAAACTTATTTTAATCTCCGATGAAATTAGGGCGATTATTTCTATAGTTTTTTCTGACATAACTTCATATAGTTTTTGTAATACCATTAAATTACTTTTTATTCCAATTCCTACTAAAGAGATCTTGCTTATATTTTCATTAATATTAATATGATTTTCTATTAAAAAGCCAGTAGAAAGAAGAAGTTTTTTGGTAATATCTGCTTCTGTTTTAAGGACATTAAATTCAATGCTCTCATTGGTATTTATAATCATATCAATTCCAATTTGGCTTGAAGTAAGAGGGGCAATTATTTTTGCAAGTTCTTTAGTATCAAGTTTGGATTTTTTTATAATAAACCTTACTTCATTTTGGCTTAAAGCAATACCTGTTACATTATAATTTTCAATTAATTTTTCGCTGTTAAGTTCTTCGTGTAAAATTTTAGTTCCTTTCTTTTCTTCAAAACTTGAAACTATATTTAAATTTACGTCATGTCTTTTAGCAATAGCTGTTGATCTTGTGTGTAATACTTTTGCTCCAAGGGATGCAAGTTCAAGCATTTCATCATAATCAACATTTTCTAATTTTTTAGCTGATTTAACCATTCTTGGATCTGTGCTATATACTCCATCAACATCAGTATATATATCGCATCTTTGAGCTTTAAATGCAGATGCAATAGCTACTGCTGTTGTGTCAGAACCACCTCTGCCTAAAGTTGTAATTTTATTATCTTTAGTAATTCCTTGGAAACCTGTAACAACTGCTATTTCACCACGAGATAGAGAATCTAAAATATTTTTAGTAGCAATTTTTTCTATAAAAGCTTTGGAATGAACTTTGTTAGTGTAAATAGGAATTTGCCAACCTTGCCAAGACCTCGCACTTAATCCCATGCTTTGAAGTGCAAGTACAAATAAACCTGCTGAAACCTGTTCACCTGATGAAATTATAGAATCATATTCGGCAAGGCCTGATCCATATGGAGTTTTAGTAATTTCTTTAGTTAAATTAATTAAATGGTCTGTGGTTCCAGCCATTGCAGAGACTACAACAATTACAGAATTACCTTTTAAAATCTCTTTTTCAACAAGTTTGGCTGAGGCCTTTATTCTTTCAATACTGCCTACAGATGTGCCACCAAACTTCTGAACAATAAGTGCCATTTAATATCATTGTTTATATAAAAAATTGATTATTAATTTAGTAGTAAAAAGTATTTTTGTACAGGACTTTATCAATATTTTAATTCTATAAAAAACTTTTAAATCAAGAGTTTAAATTGTGAAATAAAATTCATTTTTCAAAGTCGGTTTGTAAATTATATTAATAATCAATAACTTAATTTGTTTTATTAATATTTAGTTAACAATAGTTGACAAATTAACCAAGCGGTTATATTATTTTGAGATATATATTTAGAGGGGATAATAATGTTTTATATTGCAGAAGTAGTGAGTTACCTTAAAGAAAAATTATTTACTACGCCTGAAATAAATCCAGTAATTTATGATAGTACTACTAAACTACACAATGAAGTAATACATCATAATTTTAAAGAGGTGCATTCTCTTCTTGAGAAAGGAGCAAATCCTAATGTTGCTGATAAAAGTGGTCTTACACCTTTACATCACGCAGTGTATAGTGGCCAAAGCCCTATGATTAAGTTATTAATTTTGTATGGTGCTGATGTTAATGCAAAGGATTGTTTAGGAATGACACCTTTACATATTGCCGCATCATTTAATGATACAGGCATGGTAGAATTACTTTTGGAAAAAGGGGCAGATCCTAATATTAAAACTACTGCTGGTGCTACACCTGCTGATTTAGTAAGAAATGATGAGGAATTTGTAAGAAAAGAAGAAATTAAAATGAAAATGAAAGAAGTTCTAAAAATTCTAGAGTCTAATAATAACAATTGTGATGTAGTAACTAATTATGAAACTACTCAATTAGAAGAAATAAAAGTATATGACGATGGTTTTAACTTAGCAGAAGCCATTTAAATAAAAAAAGGTTACTTTAAGGAAAGACTTAAAATAACCTTTTTTCCTCTTATAATATTAATTAATAAAATTTAACTATAAATAAGTAATAAAACCTAAAATATCTTAAATATTTACAAGCATTTTTCTTTTCTTAATATGAACCATTAAAGCGGTTAAGGCTGCAGGTGTAATTCCTGGAATTCTTCTAGCTAGACCAATGGTTAATGGTTTGTGAAAACTGAGTTTTTCAATAACTTCATTTGATAAAGCCTTAATTTCCCTATATTCAATATTTTTAGGAATTTCTAAATTCTCTTCTTGCATAAATAATTTAATATCAGCTTCTTGCCTTGCAAGATATGGCCTATACATAGCTTCAATCGCAACTTGTTTTGCAATATCATTTTCAATTTGGTTTATATCATTCCAAATAGTTTTTACTTTTTCAAGGTCAATATTTGGGTAACCTAAAAGATCATAAGCTGATTTTCTAACGCCGTCTTTATTTATATTAATCCCAAAATCAACTAACTTATTAGGGGTAATGGTAAGAGATTGTAATAGATTTATTGCATTTTCAATTTTTTGCATTTTTGCAGTAAATTTTTCTGTTCGCTCGCGACCAATACATCCAATAGCTAATCCTTTTGGAGTAAGTCTTTGGTCAGCATTATCAGCACGCATTGAAAGCCTATATTCTGAACGTGAAGTAAACATTCTATATGGTTCAGGCGCGCCATTTAGAATGAGATCATCTATCATAACTCCAATATAGCTTTCTGCACGAGTTAGTGTAAATTCTTTATTATTGAGTTTTAATGCGGCATTAATTCCTGCAATAATCCCTTGACCACCTGCCTCTTCATAACCAGTCGTTCCATTAATCTGACCTGCAAAAAAAAGATTTTTAACTTTTTTAGTTTCAAGTGTTGGATAAAGCTCTCTTGGATCTACATAATCATATTCAATTGCATATCCTGGTCTAATTACCGTTGCAGTTTCAAGTCCTGAAATTCTTTTTATGAATTCTAATTGCACTTCTTCAGGTAAAGATGTTGAAATACCATTCGGATAAATTACATAATCATCTAATCCTTCTGGCTCTAAAAAAACTTGATGGCGCTCTTTATCTCTAAAACGCATAATTTTGTCTTCGATCGATGGGCAGTAACGTGGACCCCGTGATTCAATTTGACCTGAATACATAGGAGAACGATGAACATTTTGACTAATAATCTCGTGAACGTCTGGTGAAGTATAAGTTATATAGCAGTCAATTTGCGGAACTGTAATTTTTTCTGTCAAATAAGAGAAGGGGACAGGTATATCATCACCGGGTTGTTTTTCTAAAACACTCCAATTAATAGTTCTACCATCAATTCTTGCTGGAGTTCCAGTTTTAAGTCTTCCAACCATAAAGTTAAGTCGTTTTAAAGTGTTAGAAAGACCAATAGATGGATTTTCACCCACTCTTCCTGCAGGAGTTTTCTTTTCCCCTATATGAATAAGCCCATTTAAAAATGTGCCTGTAGTTAATACAACGGAACCTGCATTAATTGTTCTACCATCATTTAGAATAACGCCTGTGACTCTGTCATTTTTAATTTCCAGGTCTTCAACAGAAGCATAAATAATTTCTAAATTTTCAGTATTAAATAAAATTTCCTGAATGGCTTGTTTATATAATTTTCTATCAGCTTGTGCTCTTGGCCCCATAACTGCAGGGCCTTTACTTTGATTAAGCATTTTATAGTGTATGCCTGCTTTATCAATTGCTCTTCCCATAACTCCGTCAAGAGCATCAATTTCTCTAACAATTGTACCCTTACCGATCCCACCAATAGCAGGATTGCAAGACATTTCACCTAAATTATCTTGTTTTAAGGTAATAAAAAGGGTTTTGGCTCCCATTCTGCTGGCACTAGATGCAGCTTCAACACCTGCGTGACCACCACCAATGACAATAACATCAAAGCTTGTATTCATTAAACTATTATAACCAACTGAAATTTTATGAAAAAATTAGAATAAATAAATTAATTATTATTGGGCGTGATTATAGCAAATTTAGGGAAAATAGCAATAAAAGAAAAGGGGAGGACTTTCTCCCCTTTTTTGAAATTTTATTAAGTGCGTGAAACTTTATTTGAATTGATACTAGGAGATTCGACTAAACACCTGAAAATATTTTTAAAAATTTCACTGGGTAACTCTCCATATTCAAATACAGGTTTACTTATTTCGTTACAATCCTGAACATTTGTACCTTTTAAAATAGGAGACAAAAGTAAAGTTTGATTTGGAGCGCATTTACTTAAACTTAAGCTGGTACGTAAATCCTTTACTAAATTTACTATATTACTATCAAAATTTTCAAAAAAAGCTACAAGATGTGAGTCCACTGAACCTTCTCCTGGATTCAATTGCGGAAATTTATTCTTAATATAAATAAGAGAATTACAAATAGAAATTAAATCACTATTTGACATGTTTGCATTTACATAACTTTGAAAAGAGGCATAAATAGCAGTTGAAAAGTCATAATTTTCATTTTTAAAATATATTAAATTAGTATTTTTAATAAAGTTTTTTAACAATATCCATTTTTTTGATTGATTAACACTAGCTAGGGCTTTTCTAAATTCAGATATTAAGGGATTTTTTAAACGATTTACTTCCATTGCTAATGAATACCATGCTTTAATATCTTCTACTTGTTGGGTTAGAATTTTATCTAATAAATTCAATTTGTTTTGATGTTCAATATCTATCTTTGAAGTGTTTTTTATTAATCTTTTATTAGTTATTGCTTTATCTTCTTTTTCTAAATTTGAAATTATGTAAAAATCCTCATATTCCTCAATAATTTTATTAACATTTTTTGAAATAATGGAATCACTAAAAAATTCTATCCAAGGAGTATGTTCAGAAGAAAGACCAATTTTTATATCATTTTCTTTAAATAAGCTTTTATTTTTTTTAACAATTTCTTTTAATGTTTC
Source organism: Sphingobacteriia bacterium (assembly GCA_017304685.1). Taxonomy (NCBI): domain Bacteria; kingdom Pseudomonadati; phylum Bacteroidota; class Sphingobacteriia; species Sphingobacteriia bacterium. Next base: position 256,353 of record JAFKLR010000003.1, read on the forward strand.
AAATTTATTTTCTTTTAAATCAGATAATTTTATTTTTAATATTCTGTTTTTTATAACTTCATTGTTATTTTTTATATTTTTAAAAAAAGTTTTTAAAGTCTGGGAATTTTGAAATGTTAAAGTTACTTCTTTTATTTTATTATTTAATGTTAGTAAGTTTAAAACATTTACTGCAGTTTTTTCATTAAATATATCAACTTTTATTTTTTCTAAATTTCTACAGTTTTTAAGGTATTGGAATAAAATAACTTCATTTTGTTCCGATAAACTTGAGCCATTAATTATAAGTGAAACGGCATTTTTTTCTATAGTTCTAGATGGAAGTATACGCAAACACCAATTCGGGATTGATACTTCTGATTCACTATTTTGTTTTTTAAAAGTAAACTTTAATGAATCCGCTTTATGGATATAATTTATAAATAAATTTATTAAGCTTAGAAGTTGAATATAACTTGCAATTATAAATTCAAAAAACTTTGATAACATTTTTTCTTGATTATTATTTAAATAACCATTAAAAGCTTTTCTATCGTTATTTAGCAAGGTAGGGTGTGTTTGTGTTTTCATTTGACGCCTCCATTGGAATGGTTTCATCTATATATAATTCTATAAGTTAATTTTTCTTAATTCAACCGACTTATTAGTTTTTTTAAGAAATTTTTACTAAAAATTGTTTATTTTTAATATTTAATTAAAATTTTAACGTTATAAATAATAGTTATAATAAAAAAAATATAATTTAAATACTAAATTCAAATACTGATAAAAACTTTAATTTTTTATCTACTTTTTTCCATTTTATCGAAAAAAAGTCTAGTTCCTTTATGAAGAGGCATACCGACATCTTCTGAAGGTAGAAAGTTATCTACTTCCAATTCATTTAAGGCTTCATGAGATTTACGTAGATACTTTAGATTATTAGCAACGTTTTTAACAAAATCGAAAACTTGTTTTTCATTGTTGTTGTCTAATCCTGCAATTACTGCATAAGTTGATAAACTAAAGACAGGCATAATAATACCTGGGTATAAATTATCCCTAATAACATCTTTATGATAAAATTTATATTTATCCATAATTCTGTTAGCTAAACTTTCCGATACAGGAATAAGTCTAACTTCACATTCTTTAGCGATTTCTTGAAGCATTGCATTAGGATGAGCAATCATGAAAGCTGCTGCATCAATTTTATCTTCACAAATTGCGTCTGGCATATTTGTTGATGTATAATTACTATCAAAGGTAATTTTGTTATAGTCTACTTCAACTTCTTCCATAAGTTTTGTTAATAAAGACTTAGCCCCACCACTTTGACCGATTCCAAGTTTTTTTATTTTTTGTAAATCTTTAATTGACCAAATGTCACTATTTTTTTTTACGATAAGAGTAAAAGTTTCAGGATACACACGAATAATGCTTCTAATTTTAGTATCCGGATTATTAAGATAATCATCATATAAATGATCCATTTGAATTATACCAAATTCAGCCTGCTTATTTTTAATTAAGTTTATATTGTCTCTACTTCCTTTAGACTCAATTGCATCACAAATATTTTTTTGATTAACATGATCTTGTATATAACAAAATAGATCTGCAATAGTATAGTAAAGACCTAATTTATCACCTGAAGCAAAACGATTTGGAACTTGACTTGCATTTGCTAAATTCAAAACAAGTAAATTGCTAAATGAAATAATTAAAAGAAAAGGATTCAATAGTTGAAGAAAACGTTTAATGAAATTTAGAGGTGTTAAAGTAAATTGTATAAACTTCTTCATAGATTTTTTTTCTAATTTTTAGAGTTATATACATCTACATTTAACATATTTTCAGATTTGTCAACTAATAATGTAATTGTAACATCGCCTGTGATATTAATAGTTGTTCTAAGCATATCTAATATACGGTCAATTCCTGCAATTAACGCAACACCTTCAATAGGCATTCCTATAGATGAAAGAATCATTGGTAACATAACCATTGAGCCGCCAGGTATGCCTGCAACTCCTATTGAACCTAATGTAGCGGTGACAACAACAATTAAATAGTCATATAATCTTAAATTAAAGCCAGTTGCTTGAGCAAAAAATACAGCGCACATTCCTAAATAAATTGCCATGCCGTCCATATTAATGGAAGCACCCAAAGGTAATACAAATGATGTGCTTGTTTTAGAAATTCCAAGTTTTTCACGACAGATTTTCATAGTAGTTGTAAGTGCAGCTTTGCTACTACTTGTTGAAAATGCTAAAGCTTGGTATTCAAAGCTTTTACGATAAAATGGTATAGGAGAAAGTCCGCCAAAGAAATATATTAACAAGCCAAAAATAGCATATTGAAGCCCCATAGCAAAAACTACAGCGAATACAAGTTTAATTAAGCTATGTAATACATCAATACCTTGAGTTCCAATAACCCATGAAGTTAAAGCAAAAGCACCATAAGGTGATATTTGCATAATAAGTTCAATCATTTTGAAAACTAATTGCGCCATTAATTGACAACCACTAATAATGCGGCGCCCATATTCACTATTCATTTTATTTAAGGTTATGCCAGTAAAAATGGCGAAGAAAACAATCTGTAAGGTGTCACCACTTGCTAAAGTTTCAAAAATGTTTGACGGAACGATATTGACTACCATTTTAATAAAGTCAAATTTCTTTGCGGGCTCAGCATCCAAGTTTTGTTCGAAGTTTAACGTTACTCCTTCACCGGGCTTTAAAATAAGACTTACTGCAAGGCCAATAATAATAGCGAAGGTTGTAGTTACCATAAAAGCAATAGTTGCCTTAAGGCCTACGCGACCAAGGGTACGAGAATCACTAATACTTGTTATACCTGAAACAATCGAGAAGAAGATAAGTGGCATTACAATCATTTTTATCATATTGATAAAAATATCGCCGATTGGTTTTACGTATTCAACATAATGAGAAATTTCTAGTTTTTTTACCGTTAACCCGAATATAACACCACTAACTAAACCAATCGTAACCTTTTGCCACAACTTCATTAAACAACCTCATTTCCTAGGTGATATTACTATCCTAAAAATAAAAATTTGATGATAGGATAGTACTATTTTAATATTTCAAAATTATTTTAATTACTGTCTCATTAAAAGGCAGTATTAATATTTATTTATAATTTACAATTTTTAATAAGCAAGTTTTATCTGTAAATTAACTGATTTTAGTTTTAAAAAATATTAAAATCTGTTAATAGATATTGTTATAAGTAATTGATTTAATTATATAATAGTTATGATTATAAATTTATTTTAAATCATAATTAAAAATTCTAAATTAGTAGCTAAAAGGTTAAAAATTTAACAACTTTAAGTTTTTGAACCCTTAATAGTTTGAATTTACGATTTAAGTTGAACTTTAAATAAATTTGAATTATTTAATGTTCAGGATAATTTATGGAGATATAAATGCTAAATTCGATTAAACGTGTTATTTACCCAATTCATCCGGAAGGATATCCTTTTGTAGTAATATTTGCAGTAGTCACAATAATATTGGCTATGGTTAATTCTGCTTTAGGAATGATCGGAACAGTTGCAACAGTATGGTGCACTTTTTTCTTCCGTGATCCAAGTAGAGTAGTACCTGTTGGTGAAGGTTTAATTGTAAGTCCAGCCGATGGTGTAGTTGACAAAATTACAATGGCAAAGCCACCTGTTGAGCTTGATATGGGCGATGAAGAAATGATGCGCATCAGTATTTTCTTAAATGTATTCGATGTGCATGTTAATCGTGTTCCTACTGAAGGTGTAATAACTGCTTTACATTATAGACCAGGTAAATTTATTAATGCCACTCTTGATAAAGCAAGTGAAGATAACGAACGTCAATCTGTAAGAATGAAAGCAAATTATAAAGATACTGAAATAGCTTTTGTTCAAATCGCAGGTTTAATTGCAAGAAGAATTGTATGTAACTTAACTAATAACCAGGAAGTTAAAGCTGGTGAGAAATTTGGTATTATCCGTTTCGGTAGCCGTATGGATGTTTATATGCCAAAGGATATTAAACCATTAGTAGTTGAAGGCCAAAAAGCTATAGGTGGGGAAACAATTTTAGCCGATTTAGCCAATAACAAAGAAGCTAGAAAAGGCGAAGTTAGATAATTTAAAAAAGGGGAGTTTTTACTCCCCTTTTATTTTTAATTTTTTTATTCTTTATAAGTAATCATCTGCTAAAATTACTAAATTCATAAAGCTAATTTTTGTTTATCCTTATCTCATAACCATTTACCTCATCTTAAAAATATCTATCTTACTTAAGTATTGAAATATTTATATGAATATGTAATATTAGTTAATATATAGTTAATATAAAATAAGCAATTAATAAATTTCAGGTATTTAAAATGAGTCTTAGTAAAAAGCTTCAGGAAGTATATCCTTTAAATGAATTTCAACAAGATTTAAAAGAATCTAAATCATGTACAGATTTAACCTCTACTCCTAAAGTAAAAAGAAAAAAGGCGGAAAATCATTCAGATTTAACCATAAAGCTAGAAAAAATTGAACAAAAAGCTCAGGAAGAAGAAAAAGCAATTTTACAAACTTATAAAGAAAATTCCAATGTAACTTTATTTAATTTAATAGCTAAAATCAAAAATCTAATTAAATTACTTCAACATAATAAAGAATTAGTTTCAAAATTAGGAAATAAAAGGCAAAGGATTTTAGATTTAGAGGAAGAAGTAGAAAATTTAAAATTAAAAATCCAAAGGCTTGAAAATTTTAATAGTGAAAACTTCATTCAAAGTGAAGAATATAAAAATTTGCTTAAGGTAGCTCAAGATGCAGATGATAGCCGCCTATTAAGTATAATAAAACAAACTGTAGATCTTCAATCAGATAATTACTGCCTTCGTGAAAAAGAAAAGAAATATACAGCGCTAAATAAACAATTACTTACAGATCAGGAAAAGATGCAAAATATATATAAAGCTGGTCATGAGGCGCTTCTTAAAGTTATTGAATATGAGAAGGAAATTAAAGATTTAAAAGAAGATGCAATTATATTGCAAGATGATCTGGATCACGTTTATTTACAAATTGGAAGCTATGACGAAAATATTAATAAACTTAAAGAAGAATTGAAATTTAAAGATTCTCAGATACAAAATTTTGCGGAGGATCAATATAATTTAATAAATGAAAATTATACTCTTAAGCAAAGGATTAAAGAATTAGAGGAGTCAAAAGAGGTGAAAGAGTCAAAAGCCCATGATGATGAAGTAAGTATCTCAAATCATCGTAAAATTGAAGATTCAAGATCTATTTCCGAAGAATGCAAATGTATAATTCTTTAGTATAAATGATATTGGGGAATAGTTAGTACTATACAAACCACTTTTCATTCACAAAGCAATGAAGGTTATTTAGCAAGGCTTCTATTTTTTTGAGGATTAGCACTACCTTTATAATTACTTTTTCTAACAAATATCATGAATTATATTGAAAAATCCTACGGTTTCTTTAAAGTAAGGATTATAAAAATATAAAAATAGGCATATAAATGACGACGCAAGAAGAAATTGATAATGAAAATGAAGAACTAGAACAGATTAAGAAAGGTAATCTACCTTTAAGTCGTTTAGCTCCAAACATTGTAACTTTACTCGCATTATGCTTCGGGTTAACCTCAATAAAAGTTGCTCTTGTAGGAAAATGGGAACTTGCTATTTCCTGCGTTATAATTTCATGCTTTTTAGATGGTATAGATGGCAGACTTGCAAGGTTTTTAGGTGCAACAAGCAAATTTGGTGCACAACTTGATTCATTATCTGATTTTGTGAATTTTGGTGTTTGTCCTGCATTAATAATGTTCTTATGGAGCCTTAAAGATATCCCAAATAAAGCAATAGGGTGGGGAGCAGTACTTTTTTATTCTATTTGTTGCGCAATAAGACTTGCTAGATTTAATGTTGATTTAGAAGAAGATGAAGATGAGGCTACTAAGAAAAAATATCAAATGTTCTTCGTAGGGTTACCTTCTCCGACAGCTGCTATAATAACACTTGTTCCAATTATGTTATATATTGAATATGAATATTTAACTAAACCTTTAGCAAATGTAGTGTTATTAATTATAGTAGGCTTTTTAATGTCTAGTAGAATACCAACATTTTCTGGGAAAAAAATTACAATTCACCGCAAAATTGCATCAATTGTAATGGTCCTCCTTGGATTTATTATTGGCATGATAATACTAGAACCATGGACAACCCTTCCACTTCTAGCACTAGCTTATTTAATTTCTATTCCTTTAAGCATATATGTTTACTATAAAATGCAACCAAAAAAAGAAGAAATTATTAGCGAGTAAATATAAATAATTATTAGTCTATTCTACCCTTACCGATATCAGCTTTATTATTTACATTTCTAGTAAATGTACCTAAAACTGGTTTTTTATCGGTAATATTAACTTTTATTTCTTTATAAAAATTTTGTTCTAAATTTTTTGAAGCCGACTTCATAAATTTTGTAAACATATCGTTACCAATCAATTTTTTAAAGAAATTGGCAATTTTACCTATAATGCTCATTTTTTTTACTTCTGTACGTGCTTCACTTAATTTTTTATGAGCTTCTTTTAAATAATCGCATAATTTTTCTTTATCTTGTTGACCCAGTTTTTTATTATCTTTTTCAAGAAACCCTTCTAATTTTCCAACTAATGATTCAGTAAATCTATTGGCATCTTCTTTATTGTTTTTAAATTCTTCTAGAAGAAATTTTCGTGAATTAGCAATAAATTTTTGATACTTAACAAATTCACCAACTAATTCTCCCTTTTGATTAACTGTAAGTCCACTTGGCGAAAATTTAATATCTGCTCCAAATTCAACTAAAGCTTTCCTAACTTCTTGATCGTTACATATTGAAAGAGGAGTTTTTTTATCAATATTATGTTGGTTAATATGATTTATATTATCATGTATAATGTCTATAAGTTCTCTATTTCCAAAGACTTCTTTAAATTTATCTTTTCCTTGATTTAGATAATGTATTGCTCTATGTAATTCAGTATTACCAAATTTATTTCCTTCGTGGAACATAATCTCTTCTAATTCTTTAACAGTTACCCCGGCTACCACTGGTAATTTATCATGAATTGGATGTAATACATTTTCTCTTACAAAAAGCTTTAACATATCTCCATATTCTTTAGGTTTACCCTCTAACATTTCATATGGGGTCTTGCCCTTATGAGCAATGTGTGCATTTGCTTCATATTTTAATAATAGCTCAGCTGCTTTTACATTATTTTTTTCCACAGCGAAATGTAAAGCTGTACCAAGTTTATTACTAAAATTAACATCGTATTCTTTTTTCTGAAGTAATACTTCAAGTACATCTAATTTATTATTTTCAATAGCGTATTGAACAGGGCTCACGTAAGTTTTTCCAGCAATATTTAATTCCTGATGACCTAATTTTGGAAAATTGTGGATTAAGCCTTTGACTTCACTTATATTTCCTTCTTTGATAGCATTTAAAAATGCTTCATGAATATGAGTAGAAGTATTGACAAAATTTTGTTTGAATAAATTGGCTTCAGTTTTTAATTCTTCTTTCTGCGTAGCAGTTAAAAGATCTTTATTTAAAACTTTATCAGTTAATTTTGCGCCATGGCTTACAAGCATTTTTATAGTTTTAAAATCTTTAGCATGGTCAATTATAGAAGAACCATCTGGTAATTTTAAATTAGGATTTGAACCATTAAAAATTAATTTCTTTATTGCTTCTTTATTTTGGTACCCTAACTCATCATTATAAGCCATATGAAAAAGCGAATTAAGGTGGTTCTGCTGAATTTCTGCTTCTAAACCAAAATTTATTACTTCAGGACTTACAAGTGATGCTCCAATATTTTTCATTAAATATTCAGCGTTTCCACCTTCCCATCTTAAAGCACCACTAAGTAAAGATTCATAAACTGCATCGTAATTATGATTTGGAAAAGTTTCAGGAATTTTAACTACTTCTTCTGAATGAACAAATACTTTTCGTTTACTATTTTTAGCTTGCGTGTATTCAGCTTCGATACTAGACATTCCGCCGGAACGTGTAATTAGCACATCGCTATTATGGTGTAGAGATGCCATATGCTTACCATCTTGGAAAGCTAGTGGAATGATTTTTACATTATCAGGTAATCTTTTACCTTGTTTTTCTAAATCTTCTAATCTTTGTTGTATATGGTTTCTAACCATTGCATATAATGAATTATTTCCTTCATTTTTACCGGCGGCAACGCATAGATAAACATTTCCATCTTGGTAATTTGCTTTTAAAGCTTGATCAATGAAACTATCAACATATTTTAAAATTGTAGAGCTACCTTGGCTGCCAAGAGTAATTGTAGTTAATCTATCTTTTTCACCTTTAGTTATGGTGAAATCATTACCTTCGTTTTTAGCTGAATTTCCTAGAATTTGTAAAATGTGTTCCTGTTCTTTTAATTCTTGCTTAGATGGATCTTTACCCTGATTACTTGCCTCTACTTGTGCATCGTTTTTGCCTTTAATTATAATTTGTTTACTTTGATTATAATTTTCTTCTTTAAATTCTTTTCTTATAGGAGGTTCAATACCTTGCTCAGATAAAAACTCAAATGTTATTCCTTCAACATAATGTCTTTTAGCAAAACTCTCCCAATTTTCACCTGGACCTAAAAGTGGAGGTTTTACAACTTGAACTTTTAAAACTTCTCTATGTTCACTTTTAACGCTGCTAAGGGGTACTAAAAAATGTGTAGCTCTATGCGTTAAAAATTCAGTAACTATTTTAGTCATTCCCAGCTTTTCTGCTTCTGGTCTTGTTTTATTATGTTCGGTAATAGCTTGGCATGTTGCAGAAGTTGATAAGGCCTGTGTATCAAAAATTTCTTGAACATTATTTTCTTCCAAATATTTTTTCATATTAGAATAAATAGAATTATATTGAATTCTTTCAGCTATCCATTGAAAATCTAATAAATGTTCTAATTCTCTAACGGCAGTCATTCCACCTTTTTTTTGTAATTCATCCCATTTTTTTATATTAGCTTCGCCAGAAAAAAGTTCTGTTCCTGAAAAAGGTCCTTTAATTACAGGAATCCATGAATGACCCTTGTTAGCAGCAATACTATCTATCCCTGTTATATCAATAACATCGATTTGATCTTCAGGAATACCTCTTTTCAATAATTCTTCTTTTTTTGCTTTAGCAGCAGCAACGTGTCCGCCACCACCTGATGAAGTTAAAATAAGATATTTCTTAGGCTTATTACTTTGTGCTTTAGTCATGATACAACCTTTAAGTATTAATAACTTAATATTAAATTAAAAATATTAATAATATATTAATATTTTTAATTTGTTTATTAAATAAATTTTTAAAGCGTTGATTTTTAAGGAAAATTTTTTAATAAACAAAGGTTACTTGATTTTATCTTTTGATTAATCTTATAGGATCTAAAACCTTTTTACCTTTACGAATTGAGAAATAAAGTTGAGGAAATGAAACAGTACCACTTGCTCCAACTTTTCCTATCACTTGCCCTTTACGAACCTCGTCACCTTTGTGAACCATAATTTTACTTTGATGAGCATATGTTGAGTACATGTTGTTAGAATGTTTAATAATAACCATATGGCCGAAATCTACTATGTCATCACCTGCATATACAACAAGACCATTATCAATAGCTTTAATAGCAGTACCATGAGGTGCTGCAACAATTACACCATCATTTTTAGTTCCATCTGGTTGATTGCCAAACCCATTTATCACTTTACCTTTTACTGGCCATACGAATTTTTCATTAGTTTTTTCTGCTCTAACAATTTTAGGAATGTTAACGTTTTTTCCTTCTTTTTTTATTTCTTTAAATTCAACTTGTACAGGTGGTGCTTCTCTATCTTCTTCTTTTGGTAAGTTATAAAGATTATGTTTTGGCTTTGAAGTAGGGTTAGTTTCAACTTGATATTGAGGTTCAAATGATAAATTTTTTGCGGTAGTAGTTTGATTTACTTCTTTATCTATACCAATTCTTTCAATATGAACTTTAACAACCTGATCAATAACTAACTGAAATGGCTCAGGAATATTGTTAGTTTCTATAATTGATTTAGGGTTAACTTTATATTTGCGAGCAAGCATATAAACGGTTTGACCATTTCTAACTCTATGTAAAACATAGTTTGGTAAAACAATACGTTTAGCGTCTTGAAATTCATAGGCTGCATCTGGAATTCTATTAATTGCCATAAGATCTAACACTTCAACTTCATTGTCTTCTGCAACTTGTTTTAATGTTTGACCAGGGTAAGCAATTACTGAGGCGGGGTAAAGTTGTTCTTCATTATATTTAATGCCATTATCGAAACCTTTACCATAAAATTTATCACCTTTAAAATCAACATCAGCATTTTCCTGTTCAAAATGCTCACAAGAGTTTAATATAAGTATTATAATAATATATAAGCAGGTTTGAGATAATAACCTTGGCATAATTTTACTGATTTTGAATACAACTTATAAAACTTACAAAATCTGTAATAAGCGGAGTGCAATTTTCAGTGACTCTAAGTGCCATGCCAGTTGTATTTCTAACTATTTGTTCAGCTTTATTAAGTACACCTTGTACAGTTGGGTGGCTAAAAAAATTATACGCAGCATATACACCTGGAACTGCGATAAGGAGGTACCATTTAGTGATTAACCCTCTTAAAAAGCTTGGTTCAGTTGCGCCACTCTTAAGCCATTTTGAGAAATCACGTAAGTTATTAAATTTATCCATTTAAACCTATAATTGTTAAGTTATTCACAATTTTATAACTTTTAGTATATATTAATGTATTGTCTTGTAAAATAAAAATTTATCAAACTTATATGCTATATGTTTTTTCTAAACAACTAAATTCTAAGGTTTTCGATGGAAAGTAATTAGTTTGATCAAAAGTTTAATTAAATTTTGTGAGGTAATTTTATGTCAATTCACAGAAGAGCTGCTGAAATCTTATATAGCTTTTATTTCAAAGAGAACAATAGCAATTATTATAAAATAATCGATAAACTTAATGAGTTTTTAAAAAAGCTTCCTCTCAAGCGTACAATTAATTACACCTTTAATTTTGCTTATCAATATTTAAGTGAAGCTCATAAAAATGATATTGAGTCAATTTTAAATACAAAAATATTAAACATTCTACCTGAAATGTGGATATTTAGAGACGGTGAAATACATTTTAATAATGTGGTTCATATATACGAAAAACCAATTTTTAAACAATTAACACTAAAAAAATTTGAAAAACTAAAATCTGAAAAAAATATAAGAATGTTTAAAGGGTTTAGCGTTCTTACTGTAGATAAATTAGTAGTAAGTGATAAACATTATTCTATTGGTTACGGTTCTAAAAAAATTCATATATTTCCAGGTAATTGGATTATGGTAATAAAAGATTATTATTACGTTTTAGATAGGCAAGTTGCACACAAAAAAGGAATATACGGAATTGTGGTTAATGAAAATAGTGAGCCTGTATCTAGCAAACCTTATTATCCTGGTGATATTTTACTAAAAGAAATAACAAAAAATCCAAGTTCCATTAGAGAAAAAATAGAAAAGAGTGAGTTTATATTATCTAAATAAAACCAATGTCAGATAATTATTCTTAATAATTTTAGATTGTTAACCTTATTAAATTTGTTATAAAACCTATTAATATTTATTAAATTTAAGGCTAAAGATAGTTATGAAAAAAAGAGTTCTACAAGTAGAAGGTACAAATGTTTTTGTTGAACTAACAAAGGAAAATATCACTAATGAAATAAACAAATTAAGTGATATAAATAATAAATTAAAAAAACTTCGTAAGATTTTAAGCCTTTGCGGTAATGAGAAAACATTAATTTTACACATATTTGAGCTTGCAAGTGAACACTCTATTTTTAGCTTAATTAAGGAAATATTAAATGATAAGAAAATTAACATTACTCTAAAACAGGAAGCTATAACTTTATTTTTCTCAAAAATTTACAAGGCGGTTCTTGAACAACCAGAGGGGAATATTGAAGTTTTAGATATTATATTAGAATTTTATAAAAATGAAAAACAACTTGACCTTAGTAAAGAACATAGCTCGCATTATTTTATTTCGCCTAAGCTTGTACCGTATTTATTAAAAGCCGCTATTCTACGCGGAAAATTTGAAAATTTCAGTTTTCTTACTAAAGCAGTACCGGGGGAAGAGATAATTAATATTGTATTTCTTAGCCTATCAAAGAAGTATTATTCAAGTGAGGAAGAAAAACCTCGAATTTTAGAAAAGCGTTTGAAGAGTTTTAAAAGTTTAATTAAATTAAATAAGACAAAATTATATTGTTTAGATTCTATTGTTAGAATAATTGGCAAAATTATTACTGAAACTCATGAGCTTGATTTAATTGTAAAACTTCATAATGAATTTAAGAATGATTTTCGTGTAGAAGAGAAATTTAAAAATAATTTTAGTTTAAGAACTTACCTTCCTGAATTGATTAAAACGAGTGTTATAACCTTAGACATAGTTTTAAGATTGAAAGAAACATTGTGGAATTATCCTAATTTACTTCAAGAAACCTTTCATTATGCTCTAGAGTTAGGAAAAGAAGGTGAGAAATTAGCAAATGAAATTTTGATTTATGCATATAAAAACAAATTATTATTTACTCAGAATAAAATATTTAAATGTGCTATTATGCTAAATAATCACGAAATTTTATCTGATTTACTGGATGATAAAAATCAGTCCTTGCATTTACTTGATAATTTATCGCTTGCTAAACTTCTAAATAATAAAAGCTATGAACCACATATTAAAAAAGCCATTTACGGTAAACATTTAGGTTCAGGGTTTTTAGGCTCAAATATAGATTTTTCTAGTTTTATATTTGATCTTTTTCATCTTTCCCTTATCCATAATCTTCCTAACTCCTATAAATTTTTAATCGAACATTACAGTTCTCATGTATTTGAAAAGCTTGCTACAAGTTATCAAGTAGAACTTAATACAATTTTAGAATGTTTATATAAAAACAATTCTTTTGATATATTAATGGAGGCAGCAGAAAAGGGATATTTCAATGAAAATAATTTATCTACTGTTAATTCCATTATATATTGTGCGATAAGAAAAAATATAAGCGCAGAATGGATTTTAGAATTTTTTAATACATCCAAAATAAACGAACTTAATTCAATAGTAGTAGATTATATAATAGGTTCAAAAACCCCAATTTATATATTAAGCGATTATATATTAAAAAAACAGGATGATTATAGTGTTATCGCAACCTTATTCGAATGTGCTTTAGAAAGTAAATCAAGTGAACTTATAAAATTAATAAGCACGACTTCAGTATATAACTCAATCGTTATTGAAAATGGTAAAGATTTATATGAGAAATATACTTATGGCTGTTATACTAAAATGTTTGAATATAATGAGATTATAGATAACATTTTAAATGTATATAACATAACTCAAAAGCCAGAATTAGATGAGGAAGAGGATTTAAAGAATTATCTTTATTTAATTCATTTATCACTTAACAAAAATATAAGTACTAAATTGCTTAATTGTCTTGAGTTTAATGTTTATGAGAAACTTTTAACGCTTTGTGAAAAAAGATATATCAATGATAAAGCTAATTTCTATTTATATAAATTTATTCTTACCCATGATCATTTCCAGAAAATAGATAATAAATCACAGTTTTATCTAACTCTTTTAAATAAGTATTTGAATTTTGATAAACTTAATGAAAATTCACTGAATATAAGAATCGAAGAAGTTCATAAGATTTTAAAAAAGCTTGATTTAGATGATTATAAAAACCTTATTATTGAATGCGGAAATAAATATATAGATAATCAAGAAGAATATTTAAATACTTATAAAGCACTTTTTACATATAATAAATTTAAGCAATTAGAAAAATCTACTGCTTTTATAATAATCAAAAATATTTGCTTGAACTCAAAGTATGAGTTATTTACTTCAAAATGGCACATACACTTTAATTTACTTTCATTTTCCCAATTATATTATCAAGTTCAGGGAAATCAAAAGACTGTTGATAGTAATAGAATTTTGCATGAAGTTTTTGAAGGTATACAAACTGAAAATTTTGAATTAAGCGAAAAAAACGTATATGTACAACTAGCCTTAGAGTTGGAACACACGCTTTATCTTGCTCCTGAAATAAAAAACAATATAAGTAAGTTTATATTAGAATTTAGCCCGGAAGCTTTAGCAGCTATAATAAAAATAGCTCATGATGACAGTGTTATAATACATCTTTTAGCTAAAAATAATTTATTTGAAAAGATTTCTAATATTTATCCCTCATTAGAAATTCGAGAAAAACTTTTATATATGGCCGATAATCTATCTGATAAGAAATTTACATTTTTTCTAAATGTATTTGGCAAAATTATTAATGATAAGCCTTTTTACTTAGAATTTATAAATTATAAATTATCTGCTGAAAAGCTCAACTTAAGCAAATTAATTAACTTAATAAGTTCTATTGAAAATTGGTCGTTTTATTCCGCTGAAGAGATTTGTAAATTTTTAAACTATAAAGAGACTTTAGAAAAAAATAATATCAAAATAAACGTTGAAAAGGTTTTAAAAAGCTTAAGTAATGAAGCTGCCTTAAAATTATATAATTATGCCTTATCTCAGCCGGTTAATCCAAATTTTATTATAATTTTAAAAGGAATAATTAAAATTAAATCTTTATCAAATAATGATAAGTTTAAGTTTTTTAATTATGTTCTTAAAAATGATCATAAGGAAGCTTTATGGGTTTTAAAAGAAATTGCACCGAACAATTTCATAAGTTTTTTTAAAAATGGTAATGCAATTATATTAAGTGATATAGAGAAACTGCTTAGAGAAGTTTATGAATATCTTAAACTAGATTGTGGCTTACCAGACATATCACATTCTAGGCTTAAATTAGAATATAAGCTTCTTGATGAATTTAAAGATAATGAAGACGTATTAAAGGATTGGTTTATTAATATTATAGAGGAAAAGAGTAATTCTTTATGTGAAAGTAATATGTTTTTATCGCCGTCGCTTTGGACTATATTTATTTTAAGTAAAACTACTCCAGAAGCATTAGATAATTTTGAGGCCTTAAAAGCGGTTTATTTTAATAAGTTAAATGAAAAGCTAGATATAATTAAAGAAAAACCTGCGAATTATTATAAAAAAGTTCTAAAAGCATTTTATATTGCTAAAAATATTTCTGTCATCAATGAAAGATATAAATGTGGTTATTATAAATCATTTTTATTACTTGAATGTGTAATGAGGTTAGGTAATTACACAATAACAGCCCCAATATTTAAAAAAGAAAAACAAGAGGAATTTAAAGGGAAAATTCAATATTCAAGAGATAAAATACAAAAAATAAAAATGTATCTTCCTTCTAATAACCTTTTAATTACATTATTAAAAGATCTGACTAAAGCCTTTAGTTCTTATAACATTCCTCAAGAAATTAGTTTTACTATATGGTCATATGCACTAAATACAAGCGATGAACTGCCATTACATGATATGAAAAAAGTCCTTGAAGTAAAACAATCGGATGTAAGCGCTGAGGTTATTAATACACTGGAAAGCTTTAGAGAAAAAATTGAAAATCGTAATTTTGTCATTACTAAGTAATTAATTAAAGTAGGCTCTAACTTTAACTAACTATTAACGAAATATTAGTATTAATAATTGTACTAACATTATATAAATATTCTTATTGATTTAAATTTTAAATGAGACTATGTATAAAAACACAACTTATAATTGATTACCTTGAGACCGAAAATGCAAATTAGCGAAGAATTGAAAAATGAATTTGAGAAAATTAGAGTGCCATCAAACAAAAAAAAATGGCAGTTAATTAAATACTGTAGTTCTGTTATTTTAGGAATTATAAGCACATTATTTCTTTTAAAACTAGATACTAAAAATATAGATCCTCTTCCAGCATATTATACTATTCTTTACATGATTTTATTAATTTATCCTGCAATTACTATTGAGATACTTAAAAAACAAGATTTTAACAATAAGAGATTAATTCTTAAAATTAGGTTCGCATTATATTTTGTTATGTTGATTATAGGCTTAATTGCATTTTATTATCTAATACAGTGGAATATATATGTGTTTAATGAAGGTAAGGCTACAGGTTATTATCCAAAAAAAATTGGTATTTTATTACTAATAATTCCTCTAATTATGTATGAATCTTTTAGATTCTTTAAAGAAGTAAAATTAACTTTTTCTATAATAAAAAATCATCAAATTACTGAAATGCATTTACTAAGCATTAATAAACCCTCAAAAGAGAAGTATGTCTACGTTTATAGAATTGGTTATGAATTTATGGTAGGTGAGAAAGTATATACCTCTCACTCTCTTTTACCGGCTAGGAAGCTAGAACAGCTTATATATAATAAGAGTGATATAAAAGTTTTCTATAATCCATCTAATCCAAATCTAAATATTTTATTATAAGGAATTTTTATGCAAAAAAATAATGAAGCGATTTTCATTTGTCCAGTTGGTGAGCATCTTACTAAGGAAGAATTAAAAGCACAAGCAAATACACAAGGAATCAGTTTTGATGTTGAAGCTGACACTGTTGTAACGACATTAATTGATGCTGTATATGATAGCCTTAGTCAAATTGCTAAATCCCAAGGTTTAGTAAAAACCAATTCTTGGGGAGTTGTTTCGGTTCCTGTTAATGGCGTTCTCTATTATCCTGAGGAAGCAGAAAGATATGGTAAAAATAATCCTGATAGTATAGGACATACATTATCAAAACTAACTTTTAATACAGGTATTGCCATTGTAGGTGGAGTTGTTGGGTCTTTCGTAGGCGTAGGTACAGGTATAGCCTTGGGAGCAGGAGCAGGACTTGCTGCCGATAGTTTTAAAATTACTAATGATAAAAAATTGTACGATATATTAATAAGGGATAAAATTGAAAAAGCAGGTGGATTTTCTAAATTTTTTGCTCCTAAAGAAACTAAAACTTTTTCATATGAAGAAGTTGTTAACTTAAAAGCTAAATATGTTCCTAACCCTGATCTGTTAACTGATAAAACTCAAATTCCAACTTCTTATTTGTCTAACGATAAAATCTCTATTGATAATGTATCAAATGTAGCTAAATCAACTACTATAATAGATCCTACGGTACATTTTCAACCTGACTATATTAAAGAGGCATTTAATAATTCTCATTATAATGTAAAAGAAAGTGTTATTCCGCAACCAGAGTCAGTTGTGGTTAAAAATGATGTTTGTAATGTCCAAAAAAATGTTGATATGACAGTAGCGACAGCCGTTCATGCAATAAGTATCCCAACTTTTCCTACGTCTTGTCATCCTTCACCGCTTATTCAATGCTCACCACACAGCTCTTCATATACAAGCATTGACTCACATGTAGGTGGGAAATGTTATGGTGATTTTAGTAATTTTAGCTGGCTTCATTAATTAGATATAAGTACAGGTAATAAATTGTTATTACCTATACTTATAATAGGCGTTAACTAACAGATAACGCAATTAAGGTTACTTGTTTTTTTAGTATGTTCAATTTTACTCGCTGCAATACTAGGTTCAATTTTAGCACGATGATTAATTACTAAAGTTGCAGTTACTGGCTTTACCATGTCATTAATATTCTTAGGTGTTATAATTACTGCATTATAAGCACTTTCAGCTGCATTACTTACTTTTTTATCATGCAATTCTTTTGCAAGTGATATAATTTGTTCGACTTTTTCAGAAGATTCAATAGCAAACATTTTGCTTAAATAAGGTACGAATTGCTCTTTTAACGATGGCTTTAATGTTCTAAAAATTTCATATTTAGTTTGAAGTTTTTTAAGTACATTAACATAAGCTTTAGGAACTCTAGGATTATAATTTCCTATTTCATTTTTTAAGGTTTTTTCATTAGTTACACCAATAATAAAACGAGCAATCATTAATAGTGGTTTGTAAGCGTTCATAACTTGTGCTGTTGATAATTCATAAAATATCTTTGAATCATCAATGAGTAAAGGATTAGCGCCATTATTTAAAAGACATGCAGCGGTTTCAAAGCGGTCTTTTCTGGAAGCTGCACACATTAAAGGAGTTTCACCTTAATTATTTCTAGCATTAATATCAATTCCTTTTTCAATTAATAAGTTAATTAACGAAATCGGTTCATTAACTTTTGTTTCAAAAAATTCAGTTTCACCTTTAAAACGTGCTTGGTATTTTCTATTATAAAGTGAATTACTTATTATAATATGATGAAGTAAGGTGTTTCCATTTTGGTCAACTATATTTACATCTTTGAGGCTTTCAATTAATTCTAAAAGATCAATAAAATTACTATTAACAAGTAATTTTTGAGCTAACTTAAAGGTTTCTTGTTGTTTACTCATAAATCTCCCTTTCATTAAAGTTAAATTACAGTTTAGCGGGAGATATATGTTAACGATTAATTAACTCCTATGCAACAATAAAACCTATATATTTTATAAAGTCGTTACAATTCAAGCACTTGTTAAATGTACGTAAGGTAAATATCTGCTTTTTATAATAGGATCACTATTCCCTAAAATTAATTGATTGAGTAGAAGTAGTATTATTTCTTACTTCCATAATTTGCTCACGATATGTATCAAAAATAATTTTACTTGTAAACTCTGGGTTAGAAAAATTATAACTCGAAATATGGGTTTGAAGTTCTAAAGGCAGGTCTTTAAAAAGATCTCTGAAAATTGAGTTTAGGTTTAATTTAGCCTGTTTATATGTTCCATTAACAACGTGATACGCAAGTTCAATTGCATTAAACTCACCAACATCATTAAGTTTTATAGCAATTTGACATAATAAATCAATTTTTCTATCATCGTTTAAGCTAATAATTTTGCTTAAGAGAGGAATAGCTTGTTCTTTTAAATTTCTTGGTAAATTTGAAAAATGAGTTTTCCAAAATGTATGTAAAGGTTTTAATCTTTCACGTTCAAAAAGATACACGTCGGCAGATGTATCATTATTAGTTGATTCACCTATTTCAAGGATTTTATAAGCAACGAAATATAAACATTTTAACAAATGAATATTAATATTTGATTCATCAATTCCTCTTATATCTGCTCCTTTATTTAAAAGGGTGATGGCCATTTCTTTAGGATATTCAGAAGATTCAAATAATAATTTTATAGGAGTTTTACTTAAATTATTCTTAGCATTAATTTCACTTCCTTTACTTATTAAAGCCTTTAATACTTCTAACGGTTCATAAGAGGTTAATATTGTTATTTGGCCCGAAAATGCACTGGAATCTATTCCTAAAAAATAATCTCTATAACTTCTTTTACGATAAGTTTGCGTATATTTTTTAAATTTGTTCTGGTTATAACTTTCTATAAGTAAGTGTAGGAAAGTATTACCCTTTTCATCTCTAAAATTATTTATATCTTCTATTTGGGCAATTAAATTAAGGCATTGTTCTTCATTTCCATTGTCAATTGCAGCTTTTAGCTCTAAATTTAAAGTTTCCTGGGTTTTCATGATTATTCCTTTGAGTGCCCATTTCCATTATTTTTCATTTCTTCCATAAGCATCTTCGCCCTTTCAATTGCATTTCTAAAACTGTCATTTAAAAAAGCTGAAGATATAATAGGGGATATATCTGAAAACTGACTAATAATTAAGCTTAATACCTCATTAGGTAATGTTAGAATAATATTACCATTATCATCATAAATATTCCATCCTAGTTCCTTGGTAATTTCCATACCATTTTTATTTACTCTTTCTTTTAATTTACTAATAGTCTTAAATTTATGTAAATTTTGATCACCGAGTTTACGATTGGCAAAACTAAAAGCTAATTGGGGAGCATTACGATACCAGGGGTGTTTTATATCTTTAGTTATTTCAAAATAAATTTCCCTGGTTAAAGCTAGAATGCATTTGGTTTTATGTAAACCATCAACATTAATAAATCTAGGTACATGGAGTAATAAAGATATTAAATTAAAATTAGGTAGAGGAATTTCATTTCCATTAGGGTCTAAATTTTTAAATTTTGGTGTAGTAATTGGTTTAATTGAAGCAAGTAATTTAATTTCATCCCAGAATAAAGTTACTCTTTTTAATTCTTTTTCAATAATATTTTGAATATTTAAAAGTATTTTTGTTAATTGTGCATTATTATTTTTAAACTCAGGAAAGTAAAACAATTTTAAATCTTCAACAGTCATTCGATTAGTTAAATAAGCTTCACAGCTAAGAATCATCCAATAAATATTTTTAGCAGCATTTGAATTAGGATTAGCGAAAACATTTTGTAAGGCATATTGCCTTAAAGAAATATTTTCAGGGCTTTTATAATAAAAAATATTAAAACCTTTATTAATAAATAACCGAACTGCATCTGAATAATTTTCATCGATTGCGTAATGAATTAGAAGTTTATTTTCTTTATATGGTATATAAAAAATATTAGTTCTTTTAGTTAACAATAAATTTAATAAATCATAATTTTTATCTTTAATCGCAATGGCGCAAAATTCAATAAATTGGTTATCGGATAATAAATTTACATTAAATTTATTTTCAAGCACTTTAATAACAAAAGAAAAAGGTTTTTTTGTGGCTAGTAAATAATCAATTACATTTTTACCTTTATTATCAACTACATTTACATTTGCCCTACTATTAATTAACAAATAAATCTGAGCCTTTAATTCTCCTGGTAATGAAGCAAATTCAAGAAGCAAAGTTTGACCATTTTCATTTTTTAAATCAAGTAAGCTACGGTTATTTTTAATTAAATTTTTAGCAAGTAAGGTATGTCCATTTATTAAAGCAAAATGTAAAATATTTTCGTCTTTTGTATTCGTAATATTATTATCATGACATTCATATCCTGAAACTTCTTCCATGAGATTAATAAATTTCTTATTAAAAGCATATTGAAGAGTAATTTTTGCTAAACCAGGCTCAATTTTAGAAAAAAATTTTATATTAGGCCAATGTAGTTTTTTGAAATAAAAATCATATAATTCATACAATATATTTTTAACTGTAGAATCTATTTTAGAAATGAATTTAATAATTTCCCAATCTTCTCTTTTTAATGCAAATTCGTATAATTTATATAATTCATCAGATTTAAAGTTGTTGTAGCCTGGATAGATTGTTTGTAAATTCCTAAAGAGGTAAATGGCAAGTTCAAAACAATTATTATTAATAGCAAATTTAATTATATAAGTTGACTCATTAACTTCCCTATTAGTAATAAATTTAATTTTACCTTTAAATATTTTATAAAGAATTTCAATGATTTCTTTACCATTATCAAGGTTTGAATTTTGTATTCTGCGGGCAAAATTTGTAATTTCTAAAGATACCTGATATGGAAGGGGCGATAAAGAAATTTCAAACATTTCATTCGGTGAGTCTAGGTTTTCACATATATTATCTGATTTTTTCATAAATTTTTATTATATGGTTATATTTGGGGGAATAGTATATTAACCAAAAATTAACTAATTTGCAAGAAATAATATAAAGAGTATAAATTAAAGATTTCTACCATATTATTATTTATGAAGAATAATATTTTTGACGGCAGTATCTCTTCTAAAATTTACTGTTTCTTGAACAGGCCCTTTATTTAAACAATAGGAAATAACTTTTTGACATGTCTCTTTAAATAAAGGGCGTTTGCATAAAGAAAATAAGCAATAAGAAACAGCGGCAACGCTAACAAATTTTAAGGCCTTTAAACAATAATGTTTTACTGAAACTTTCCATAAATAATCGCTTGGTTCCGAGCGACCATCTTTACATTTTCTAATATAAAACCATGGCGTCTGCCAGTTATTATTTCGGGCAACAGGGTTTGCCCCATGCTCTAGTAAAAGCTTTACTATATCTAAGCTATCAGCTGCATAGTGAAGAAGAGTATTACCATTTTTGTCAACGAAATTAACATCGGCTCCATGGTTCAATAATATTTCAACAACTTTTTCTTGGTTATTTTGAACAGCCCACCATAAGGGTTGTCCTTTTTTAATATCAGCACCATGTTCAAGTAAAAATTCAACTTTATCTAAATATCCATTTGTAGCGGCATATTCAAGAGGGGTATATCCCTGTTTACTAGGAGCATTAATATCAGCTCCTTTACTTTGTAAAAGTTTTACAAGGTTGGAATCTTTTTTCTTAATTGCAATATCGAGTGGGGTTTCACCTAAACTTTTTTTAGCATTTACTTCTGCGCCCCTCTCTATAAATAATTTGATTTTATCTATATCTTTTTCAATGGCGCAATGAAGAGGAGTGTTACCCTCATTATCACGTGCATTAATATCAACCCCATAATCTAACAGCATTTTGACCATGTCTTCTTTTCTTTCCTTAATAGCATAAAATAATGCTTTGCCTTTTTTAATATCAGCACCATGTTCAAGTAAAAATTTAACTGTTTCTTCCTCATCGCGGCTAGCGGCAAGCTCAAGAGGAGTATATTCGAAGTAACTTGGAGCGTTAATATCAGCTCCTTTGCTTTGTAAAAGTTTTACAGCAGTAGAATTTCTTTTATTAATTGCAAGACCAATAGGAGTATGACCAAATTGCGATTGTGCAGTTGCATCTGCGTCATTTTCTAATAAGAAATTGATGATATTTATATCTCCTGATGATATTGCTTTATGAAGCGAGCTAAATTCTTCATTATCTTTATAATTAACATTAGCTCCTTTACTAACTAAAAGCTTAACCATCTGCAGGTTTTTCGCACTAATTGCATAATAAAGGGGAGGTTTAAGATCTTTATCTGTAGCATTAACATCTGCGCCATTTGCGAGTAGAAATTCACTCATTTCTTTTTTATTATCAATAACGCTCAATTGAAGTGCAGTATAATCATATATTTGTAAATCATAAATATTAGGATTAACATCATATTTAAATAATAATTCAAAATATTTTTTAGCATTTTCAAAATGTACTACATTTTTACATAATGTTTTTAACGGTCGCTTAGCATGAAGGTCGCTACGACGATATATAAAAGCATTAGGGTCAGCACCATTTGCTAATAATTTTTTAAAAATTTCAAATTTGTTATCTATGTCATCAGGATTATTATAATCGATATGCGAAAGTAAAAAATCTAGGTCAATATATAAATTACGTAAAATATTATGAACTTTATCTTTTATTTCACCTTCAGGAAGGTAAGGTGAAATAAAATGTAAAATAAACATTTTAGTAGGTGAGGCTTCTATTATATTTTCTTCTAATTTTATTTCACCACTTTTAACCCACTCAATTAATTTATTTGCTGCATTTTTTTTGTTTTCATTTAGTTTTAGGTAACCACGCAAAATTGATTTTTCTTTTTTTGAGAGCTGTGGTTTCTTAAATAAATCCTCTATTTCTTTCTGATAGTTTTTATTCGTTATAATAAACCATTTATAATTCAGGGTATCTTTTTCGCTAGTGCTTAATAAATTTAAACCTGCGCTTAAAAAATTGAAGTTATTTAACAAGCCTTGGTTATTTATAATATAGCTTCTTTCAGCAAGCTGGATGCTATAAGTTTCTTCTTCTTTAATTCCTTCAATAATTGATGACAGATCATTATAATTATTCGTATCTTCTGGGAAAAAGGCATTAAATATATATTCACTTAATAAAGGGTTTGAACATATTGTAAGATCATTAGTTTTTTCTATTAATTTTTCAAATTCAGTAGAATTATAATTTTTTGATTTTGCAAATTCTAAAGGATTTAAACCATTAATATCGTATGACTCAAATAATTTCAAAAACTGTTCTCTACTTTCAGACGTATCTAATTTTTCATTTATGAAAGGTACTAAAACATCTAGAATTGTATTTGCAATTTCTTTATAAGGTGAAGTTTCTTGCTTAAATCCTTCCTTAGGTTTTTCTGAAGCTATATCAATTAAAGTATGGAATAAGGGTAGATTTTGCGAATATATAAGGCTTTCATGAGCTATTTTATGATATGCACCCTCTCTAAAAGCTTCAAGGGGTGAAACCATAAGTAATTCTGGTTCATTTTTTATTACTTCAATTATTTCTTTTATTTCTTCTTCCGAAAGAAGAGGCGCTTCTTCTTTTCTTAAAGCTAGTAACTTAAAAATAATTAGAGTTTTCATATGGTTATAACCAAGTAATATTTAAATTTTATTAATAATATGCTAATTGGTAATAATTGTCAAAGAACTAGTTAAGGATTTAATAGTTATAAAGTAATAATGCAATAAAAAGTAAAATATTGGTAAATAAACCTTTGAATGAAAGGATTTTTTTTATAAAATGAAATATGGGATTTAATGGTGTGCCCGACAGGATTCGAACCTGTGACCTACTGATTAAAAGTCAGTTGCTCTACCGACTGAGCTACGGGCACATAAAAAATTATCATGTGAGGAAACAAGATGTTGAAAATCAAGTTTTAACCGTCATGAGAATTCTATTTATCAGAAAAATTAGCTTCTTGTCAACATAGAATTTGCTAGTTTTGATAATTATTGATAAAGTTTAATAATTAAGCGGTTATAAATTAATTAATTTACGATTCGGTAAAATGACAGATTATAAAAAACAAATGTTAAATTGGTATAATGAAATAGGGGTCGGAGAAGTGATTAATGACGAACCAGTAAATACATTAGAAGCGCATGAAAGTACTATTTTAAGTGATGCGACGCATGATGGTGGAACTGACTTTGCATTATCTAATTTAGTAAATGACAGCGGGCTTTCAAGAAAACTTGCAACCTCCGCAAAAGATATTCATCAGCTTTTTGATATAATTCGTAATTTTAATGGTTGCAAACTCAAAGCAACAGCAACTAACACTGTATGTGGTGAAGGTGTGCTTGACGCTGAAGTAATGTTTATTGGTGAAGCTCCAGGTGCAACAGAAGATCAAGAAGGTCGCCCATTTTGTGGTGATAGCGGAAAATTACTTGATAATATGATTGCTTCAATTGGTCTTTCGCGTAAAACCAATATGTTTATTACAAATAATGTTTATTGGCGTCCACCAGCAAACCGTCCGCCAACAAAAGAAGAATTAAATATTTGCTTACCTTTCCTAGAAAAAATGATTGCACTAATAAACCCTAAACTAATCATATTAGTCGGGGGAGTGGCGGCTGCTAATATAACTGGTTTAAACTATTCAATGGCGAAATTTAGAACTTCACAAGTTGAATATATAAATCAATATTTAGAAAAGCCTATAAAAACCTTTACAATTTTTCATCCTGCATATTTACTTAGAAGTCCGTCTCAAAAGAAAAATGCATGGTTTGATTTAATTTCTATTGAAGAATTTATAAAAAACAACAATATAAGAATTTAAGGCACAAAAAATTTTAGCCACTAAAAGGAGAGCTATGTCTGAAAATGCAACTATAAATATCCCGGGTCACGAACCACTTCAACTCCCAATTCAAAACGGTACAGTAGGGCCAGCAGTTATAGACGTTCAAAAACTTTATAACCACGCCAATGTTTTTACCTATGACCCAGGATTCATGTCAACAGCGTCATGTCATTCTAAAATTACATATATTGATGGTGAAAGTGGCATTTTAAGACATCGCGGTTACCCAATTGAAGAACTTGCAGAAAAAAGCAGCTTTCTAGAAGTAGTTTATTTATTATTAAACGGTGAATTACCTAAGAAGAACGAACTTGAAAGCTTCGAGCATCACATTAAAAGGCACTCAATGGTACATGAACAAGTTCATTTCTTTTATCGCGGGTTTCCTCGTCGTTCACATCCTATGGCTTTAATGGTAGGTGCAGTTGGTGGTTTATCCGCTTTCTATCACGAAGATCTTGATATTCATGATCCGGTTCAAAGATGTGTAGCGTCATATAGACTTATTGCCAAAATGCCAACTTTAGCTGCAATGGCATATAAATATTCAATTGGTCAACCATTCGTTTACCCATTAAATGAACTTGATTACGCAGGTAATTTCTTAAATATGATGTTCTCCGTACCAAGTGAAAATTATAAAGTTAATCCAATTCTTTCAAAAGCTCTTGATAGAATTTTCATTTTACACGCTGACCATGAACAAAACGCTTCAACCTCAACCGTAAGGCTTGCAGGTTCATCAGGCGCTAATCCATTTGCGTGCATTGCGGCAGGTATTGCATCACTTTGGGGTCCTGCGCATGGTGGTGCGAATGAAGCAGTAATAAATATGCTTAATGAAATTAAATCAGTTGATCGTATTCCGATTTACATTAATAAGGCTAAAGATAAAAATGATCCGTTTAGATTAATGGGCTTTGGTCATAGAGTATATAAGAACTATGATCCAAGAGCTTCAGTATTACGTAAAACCTGTCATGAAGTACTTGGTGCATTAAACAGACAAAATGATGAAATGCTTCAAATTGCAATTGAATTAGAAAGAATTGCTTTAAGTGATCCATATTTCATTGAACGTAAACTTTACCCTAATGTTGATTTCTATTCAGGTATTATTTACCGCGCGATGCGCATTCCGCCACAAATGTTCACAGTGCTTTTTGCAATTGCAAGAACAGCAGGATGGGTTGCACAATGGAAAGAAATGATTGAAGATCCTGAGCAAAAAATTGGTCGCCCACGTCAGCTTTACACAGGCTATGACCAAAGACCATATGTTGATATCGATAAAAGATAATAAATCTTTTAAATAGGAAATGAGGCTAATACCTCATTTCCTACAAATTCTCTTTTAAGTATTTCCATAAATCAAAATGAAAACTGTTGAATTAACACATCCACTAAGTATGAAGATAAAAAATATTTATAGGATCTAGTTAAAGATTTAAAGCGTGTGTCTAATCAAATTGAGTTTGATAACACGGTTTCAGAAATAGAACGTTTAGTTGGAAAATATGGTAAACCTGCTTTAAATTCAGTTGAAACAACTATATACATTACTGGGCAAGTTGATGAAATCCCTAAAATTTTAGGTGTAAAAAAAGAAGTTGAACCTAAAAAACTCCTCGATATTCTTTTATGTAATGAAAATATAAAAAATCCTAAAACTATCATTTATTTATTAAAGAAAGAAGCAAACCCTAATATACAAAATGAAAAAGGTTATACAATTCTCCATCGTGCTGCAATGGAAGGAAATGAAGCGATTATTGATACTTTATTAAAAAATGGAGCTAATCTTAGCATTAAAGACAAAAGAGGTTTAACGCCTTTCTTTCATGCAATATCTAACGGACATTTAAAAGTAGGTGAGCTTCTTTTAGAAAATGGGGCTAACATTAATGATAAACAATATTGGTATGATGGAGGTAGAACCCTTTTGCATATGACTACTATTAATGATGATAATAGTAAAATCACTGAATTTTTATTAATCAACAACGCTTGCCCAAATGCTAAAAGCGTTAGAATGTTTGGAGCAGAAACGCCTTTACATGAAGCAGTGCATTTTGAGAATTTAAAGATAGCAAAGCTTTTATTACAATATGGTGCAGACCCTACAATTAAAAATTATAATGGTAATACACCGTTCGATTTAGCTAAAGATATAAAAATTAAGGCCATTTTATTTGAACCATTATTTGCTTCCACTCTTCCTTATAAATTACACAGGGTAAAATTTGATGAAAGCAAACAGAAACAGTTAGATTTAGTTAAGCAACTAATATCAAAACTATAAAATTTTATTATCAGTTGCTTAACTATACTTCACTTATATTGTCCTATTTTTTTCCTCTATATCCTTCTCACAATTTGCTCGTTTAGATGATTTATCATTATCATCTTCATCTTCATCTCTTTTTCTTTTGTTTGAAGTGTGTAAGGTTAGCTTATCAGTAGATTGAAAAGCTTCAATTTCAGCTTTAATCTTTAAAATTTCTTGTTGTAATTCATGAATTCTTTGTTTAGTTGCTTCTTCAAGTTCTAAAGCAAGATGGTAATAATCTTTAACATTAAATTTAAACTGACTACAACATTGTATAATATCAGATGTTTTATAATTTTCTAATAGTGCTATTATTAAATTAATATCTGGTCTTTTACATAAAAAATTATAATCTGAAGGTGGTTCTGCTCCTAAAGCGTAATCTAAAGCTGTTCTACCAAAATTATCTATAGCATAAATGTTTGCACCTTGCTTAATTAAGTCTTTAACTTGCTTATAACCATTTTCTTTAAAAACTATATGGTGAAGTGGTGTCATTCCAAAACAATCAATATCAAAGCTTGAATTATTTTTATTTAAATAATTTTCATCATTTGAAACTTCATTTTTTAAGGCTCTTAACGTTTTATAAATTTCTTCTAATTCTTCTAAATTAGTTATTAAGCTTGATTTAATATGATTTATAAACTCCCCAAGGTAGCACCAAGTTTTTTCTTGCATAATCTCAAGGGGTGTTTGAGGAGGGAGGAAGTTAATATGTGTCACCTTATTTATTCCAAACGAACTCTGCCAATATTCTTCAGAAGCAAATTCTTCAATATTATTTTTAATGTCTAGACGTGCTCCTAATTTTACTAATTTTATAATCAAATTAATATTCGGATAGTTTTCCCTTAATAAATACATATGTAAAGGAGTATTTCCTTTAAGGTCTTGAGCATTAATATCAAAACCAAGTTCTATAATTTCTAAAACTTTTTCTTCAGTTAATAAACTTGGGCATCTTTTTGCAATATCATGAACAGCACTTTTACCTAAAAGATCTGTAGAGTTAATATTTAAACCTTTATCTAAAGCTTTTTTGAGCATTTCTAAAAGATATGGACTATCATTACAAAAATAAGTTTCAAGTAGTGTAGATGCAATAGGGTAATTAAACTCACCGGTTACAAAATTAACATTTGCTCCCATTTCAATAAATTTAAGCGCCCAAGTATATTTCTCATTATGTAAAGTAGTACATAAAGGAGTTTGTAGATCAAGTTTGTATGTAATCCAATCGGCTGGATTACCCTCTAATTCTTCAGTACTTGCGCCATATTCAAATAACAATTTAATAATTTCATCAATATTTGGAGGATTTTCTAATTTTAATAAATAGTTAAGTGCTGTGTTTCTTTCTGGATCACTATCATTTATTGATGAACAACTTATCGATTTAATGTTTGCACCATTATCAAGTAAAAATTTAATACCCTCAATACTACAATTTTTTGATATCGCATAATTGAGTAAAAATAGAGGTAGAGAATCCTCATCTTCATCATATACAGGGGTAAAATAAAGTGGTTGATTTACATTTGCGCCTTGAGAAATAAGTTCTTTTAAAACATCAAAATTTATTGGTTTTTTATCAAATTCTTCAAAAAGCCTGTCATTCAATTTTTTGTAATGCTCAAGTACATTTTTAATTTTATTAGGAATAATAAATGTGCTTTCATCTATAAAAATTGTTTTTCTATCTCTAATTAAAACATGTAATTTTTGAATATGTTCTTCTGTTATTTGTGTATCATCAAGTGTTAAAATGTCACGAAGTTGAGTTAGATTTGCAATTGTGCTGAAAGGTGTTATTCCACTTAATCCTTCATAGCTTCGTAATATGCACAATTCTTCTTCTGTAAAACGAATAATATCTGAAATAATATTAGATATATTGCCTTCCATAAATGCTGTTATATAAAGTGAAGTAATATCATTTACAAAACTATGAATTATTATTTTAGTTAATTTAAGTTGATAAAATTTTTCATCTCTAGCGAGTGAATTAACCACCTTAGTATGCATGGGTAATTTTAAAAGAGTTTTAATATCTCTATTGCTTATTGCAGTTGTATATAATTTATAAAGAACAGCAATTTCAAGATCTGAGCCTTTAAATTTACCATTTTTAATATTCCTCTCTACCATTTCAATAAATTTTTGAAAAAGTTTTTGGTTATATTTTGAAGCTGATATAAAAGCTTTAAAATCTTTTAAAGATAAATCGCGTATTGTCTCCCAAACAATTTCGTGAGGGAGAATTTTAAATGTGTTATTTAAGGATTGTTCTTTACTCATTTTCTACTTTGTTGAAAACCATTATTAAGTGTTTGTTCAACTTTTATTCTTTTAAATGATCTATCATTATCATCTTCATCATCTTTTTTTCTTTTTGATTGTTCAAATGAGTGCGTATTTAAGCCGGAATAATATTGTGCCATGGCGTTTTTAAGGTCGTTCTCAAGTCTTTTAATTTCTTTTTCTTGCTTAATAATTATTTTAACTGCAAGTAAGAACTGAAGAATATTATAATTATGTACACCGTCAGCAAGTGTCCATGGTCTTATTTGAGCATTATTAGGCATAAAGTTAATAAGATCATCCACTGTTGTGCTTATAGCTTTAAAATCAAAAATATAATTGAATTTATGACTATATAACTCAACTAAAATTATAGGATTAGGTGCAGCAAATTTATACTCATAAGGTCCTTTAGCTCCAAATGCATAATGTAAAGGAGTATTGCCATAGCAATCTTTTATATCAACGGGTGCGCCTTCATTTAATAAACGACGCACTTCTTTTACATCACTATTTATTACAGCAATGTGAAGAGGAGTTTGTTGAAACTTATTAAACGGAGGTCTAATAATTGCTTTATTATTAAGTAAAATTTTTATAGTTTCCTTATTCATATGCTCAGGGTTAAGTGTAATATTTAAAGAAGGATTAGCAATTTTCTTACGAAGTAAATTTAATTTTATTAAATTTAATCCGGCAGTATAACATATCTCTAACATAGGTTTAAAACTTACAGGCCTCATTACTTTGGCCATTTCCTCAATTGTTTGTCCCATATAATTTTTAATCGAAAGATCCATATCTATATGTTTATATAAATCTACTAATATGTGAATATGTGCATAGCTTAAATCTTGAGTTGCATAATGTAGAATTGTATTTCCTTCGTTATCTTGCGCGTTTACATCAACACCAAGTTCAATAAGAATAGGTAATAGCGGTTTTAATTTTTCATCATAAAATTTGCGTAATCCATGTTGAAAAATTGCTTGGTACATTTTATGTATAAAAGTTCTTCCTTTACTATCTTTGATATTAAAATCAAAACCAAATTCTTTAAGTTTATTTAATAAGAATTTTTTAGAGTCCATTGGATCATAAGAAAAACAAATTTGATCTAAAAGGCTTCTTTCATCTATTTTAAACTCACTTCCGTCAATACTCATGATGCAGTTTTTAGAAAAAATATTCATGCTGGCACCATAATCTATTAATATACTGGTAATATTTAACGACTGGCTGAAGGTATTTGAGTCTAATGCCTGGTGAAGAGGAGTTATAGGCGTATAAGTGTAATTGTAGTTTTTATAATCATTGTAATAATAGTAAAAATTATTACCGTTAATATCTGCTCCATTTTCAATAAATAATGGAATTAATTCCTTAAGAACATCAGTAGAATTCGTAAACAAAAATTGTAATTGCGTGGCTGCATGAATTATATTTATATATTGCTTAATACCATCTTCAGCAGATCTTTCAGAAGATTTAAAATATGCTTTGCAATTAAATCCATTTGTAATCAATTCCTTAAGCGCTTCAATATTCATATTCATAGGATTTAAATAGGATAAAGGGTTACCAATAGCGTTAGGGTTTAAACCACTTTCTAATAAATTTTGTAAGGTTTCTAATCCAAATCCATTTTGGTTTTTAAGAATTTTAATAGCTTGATTTATAAGTTCTTGATAGGTTAACAAAACTTCTTTTACTTCGTTAGAAGCGACACTTATATTTCCTTTTGTAAATAATGTTTTTCTATCTTTAATTAGAACATGTAATTTTTTGACATGTTCTTCTGTTACTTGGGTATCATCTAGTGCTAGAATATCACGAAGCTGAATTTGGTTAGCAATCGTACCAAAAGGTGTTACTCCACTTACTCCTTCATAAAGTCTTAATGTTTGCAATTCTTCTTCAGTAAAAACTTCTTCATAATTATTTTCCACAGGAAGAGCAGAAGGTTCAACTGCTTGATTTACTTGGCCAAATATAGGAAATAATGGAGCTGCATTAACTGGGAGTCCTTGAAAAAAATTACCTGGAAAACCTTGAAAGAGATTACCTGGAAACCCTTGTAATAAATTAGGTGCATTTTGCTGTTCTTGTATTTCTACATTATCTGAAAAGTTATGAGGAAATGACAATTCTTGTTGAAGTTTTACGTTTTCATTTACAAAAGCCCATATAACAAGGTTAGTAAATGGATGCCTTTGATATTTTTTATGAAGTAAATCAATTACCTTAATATGCATTGGCAGCTTAAGAAGAGTTGTAATATCTCTAGTTTCAAAAGCTTTTTCGTATAATCTATAAAGAGCTATAATTTCAATAGGTGAACCTTTAAAATTACCTTCTTTAATCCTCTTCTTTAATCCCTCGATAAATTTCGTGTAAAGCTTTTGATTATATTTAGAGCTAGATATAAAAGCATTAACATCCTTTAAAGAAAAATCTTTAATTATCTCCCATATAATTTCCTCAGGAAGGTTGTCTAATAGGTTTGGGTTATTTAATTCAGGTAATTGCTCTTTACTCATTTTTTATCCTCTATAATTATAATTATTTTGTTCTTGTTCAATCTTTGCTCTTTTAGGCGATCTATCGTTATCGTTATCATCTTCATCATCGTATCTGTTTCTTTTTTCATTCCATTTTACAGGTTTAATAAATTGGATAGGAGGAGTAGCGCGTATAGTTAATTGTTGTAATTCAAGCTGTATACGTTTAAGCTCATTTTCAAGCACTACTGCTTTTTTATATAGCTCTACTGCATTTGAAACGAGTTTTAATAAATCTGAAAAATCATAAACATATTCTGGCGTAGCAAGATCTGTGAGACTTTGTTCTGAATTATTGGTAATAGATTTTATACTTTCGTTGATATCCACTAAAAATAAATGGTTTCCTGAGTTAGAATAAAGGTTATGTCTAAATCTACATAATTCACTGATAATCGAAATGTTAGGTTTATTGAACTGGTAATCAAACGGTGCTTTTGCACCTAATGCATAATGAAGAGGGGTATTACCAAAGTTATCTTTATAGTCAATAAATGCCCCTAAGCTTAGCAAACGTTGCACTTCCTTTAAGTCATTATTAATAACGGCAAAATGAAGAAGAGTTAAACCATGCTGATTTATTTTATAAATTTCTGAATTTTGTGATTTACTTGATGATTGAATATTATTCATTACAGAACTTGGTAATAAATAATTTCCCGAAATTTGGGTAATTCTTTGACTATGTGAATGAATTATTGATTCAGCCATTGCAGCTTGTAAACATACATCTAATATATTATTAAATTCTATAGTAACTTCTTTGTCAGCAATATCGAAAACAGTTTTACCTTCATTATTTTTAATGGAAGTGTCAATTCCATTTTGAAGTAATGTTTGAATTGCGAATAAAGATGGTTTTTCTTTTTTAATTAAATAATGAAGCGCAGTGTTACCTTCATTATCCTGGCTATTCACATCCCCACCTGATTTAATAAATAATTCTAAGGTTTCAAAGGAATAAATGTTATTAAAATCAGGGTCTAGGAAAGATTCAAAGAATTTATGTATAAAAGTTCTTCCTTTACTGTCTTTAATATTAAAATCAAATTTCCTTAAAGTTAAAGCTTGAAGTAAAGGTGTAATTTTTTTTTGGTCATCTATGCTAAGTATCATATCCAAAATAGTCATTTCGTAATTTTTAACTCTATAAAAATCTGCATAGAAAATACTATTTAAATTTGCGCCATTTTTAATTAAGGCATAAGCAAGATTAATTTTTTTGATGTTTATAGCATTTTGTAATGGAGTAATTGGATACTGTTCATCTTTTAAATAGAAGTTTGGAGTATCAATATCAATTCCATGTTCAACAAACATTTTAATTAAGCTTGTGTAGTCAGAATATAAATCAGTCTCAGCTTCAACTAGCATATGGAAAATGTTTTGATAATAATACGCATATTCATCAATAAAACATACAGAGTAAATTTTAGGATTAGAGGTCTTATCAAGCAAAAATTTTATAACTTCAAGCGAAGCGCCTTTTCTTAATAAATCTTCTAATGGATTAGAATTATCATGATTATAATTAGGATTAGCTCCTTTATCTAATAAATCGGTAAGATTAGTAATAAAAATATCATCATCTTTATTAGATTTACTTTCATAATGTTCAAAATCAGCTGCATATTGTATATTTAATTCCATATAATCAGTTAGAATGTCATTTATTTCTTCAACTGAAATTTCTATATTTTCATCTGTAAAAAGTGTTTTTTTATCTTTAATTAAAACGTGTAATTTTTGAATATCTTCTTCAGTAACTGTCTTAGCCTCTAAAATATCGCGTAACTGAATTTGGTTAGCAATTGTTGCAAATGGAGTAACGTCACTTACGCCATCATAAAGCCTTAATATTTTTAATTCTTCATTAGTAAAAATTTCATTTGAGGGTTTTTCAAAAGTTAAGCTTACCATTCTTGGTACCATAAGCTCCTGTGCTTCAAAAGCAAATTCATCATTTGGGAACCACGGGTGATTTTCAGTATATTGAGCGTAACATTTGAAATTTAAACTTTCCTGAAGGCCTTTAATATGATTAAAATAACTTGATATAATTAAGTTTGTAAAAGGGTGATACGTATAACTTTTACGTAAAAATTGAATTGTTTTAATGTGTATTGGTAATTTAAGTAAGGTTTCAATATCTCTGCTTTCTAAAGCCTCAACGTAAAGCTTAGTAAGTGTGAATACTTCAACGGGTGTGCCCTTAAACTTCTTTCCAGCTAAAATATTTTTTTTAGTTTGTTCAATAACAGAGCTAACTAAATTATTGTAATGTTTTGTAGTTAAAGAAAATGGTCTAATATCTTTTTCAGATAAATATTCAAAAAACATTAATAAAATTTCATCAGGTATATGGTTTATGTTTATTTGTGTTAACTGTTCTTTACTCATTTTGTATACTCTCTAAAATTATTATTATTTTGCTCTTGTTCAAACTTCCCTCTTTTAGCTAAAGGGTAATTATCTTCTTCATCATCTCTTTTTCTTTTATTATTTTTAAGATTAATAGATGTTGATAAAGCTTCTATTTGGGAATGAAGGCGTGATATTTTTTTATTTAATCTTTCAATTCGTTGGTTTACTGCTTTTTCAAGCTCTAAAGCTAAATTTATAGTAGCTATAATATTTAAACTATTTTCGTCTTTTAAATTAGATTTTAAGATTCCATTAAATATTTCTATTGCAGCGCCATTTTCTATTAATTTAATAATTAAATTAATGTTATAGTCTTTATAAAGTAAATTATAATATGATGGAGCTTTTACTTTTAACGCATAGTGAAGTGCTGTATTACCAAAACTATCGAATGCGTTTATATCAATTTTGTAATTTGTTACCAACCTTTCTACATAATTCTCGCCATTTTCTGCAAATACAATATGATGAATTGGTGTCATTCCAAATTCATCTCTTGGCGTAGATATGTTAGTTAAATCATTAATATTAAGTGGATATGAGTGATCGTGTGGTTTTTTTATATATTCTAACTTTTGTTGTAAAAGTTTAAATTCTGCTCTTCTCAGTCTTAATATTTCAACTTCATTTATTAGAAATTTTTTGCAGCTTATTTCTTTTTCTTTAATTTTATCTATCGGTGTTTGTGAAGGAAAATGTGGAGTTAATGGGTTTGCATTTATATCAACAGCTTCGACTTCCCAACCCTGAAGTAATCGTTTTGGTTTATTTTTAATATCTAATCTTGCACCCCATTTAATTAATTTTAGAATTATGTCAATTTTAGGTGGGTATGAATTTTTTATATATGAATGTAAAGGAGTATTACCCATATCATCCTGTATATTTATATCTGCGCCAAGTTTTATAAGCAATGGAATATTATTAAACGCATATTTGCGTTTTATTTCTGCAAGTTGTTTTGCTTCTACAAGAGTTAGGCCATGAGGTACGCTATAACAGGCATTATGCCTATAAAGTGCAAGATTATGAAGATAAGTTCTGCCTTCGCAACCTTTAACATTTATATTCATGCCTTTTTCTAAAGCTTTTTCTATAATTTTTAATGCGTGCTCATTATTTTGATCCTCAAGAGTTTTAAGTATTTCAAAAGCAATCGGGTCATCTTTTAAGTTTTTTCCTGTTACAAAATTAACATCTGTTCCCATATCAATTAACTTAAGTGCCCATTCATATCTTTCATTACTTAAAGCTGTATATAAAGGTGGATTGTAACAAAAATCTCCTTCTACCCATATGGATGGATCGCCATTTAATTCATTAACATCGGCACCATAAGTAAGTAGTAATGTAATAATATTATCTCGCTCTGTAAGAGTTTCTAATTCTAACGCATGATGAAGAGCTGTACCTTGATAGCCACTCCTTGTATTTTCACTTATTGAATGAACATTTGCACCATTATCAAGTAAGAATTTAATAACTTCACACTCACAATCTTGATATAAAGCATAATGAAGTAACGCTTCATAGTTACTGAAATCTTCATTCTCTTTATTCTCTTGATAGGTATAGTAATTTACGTTTGCGCCTTCTTTAATTAACTCTTCAAGCATTACAAAATTTATCGGCTTTTTTGCAAGTTCTTCAATTAATCTGTGATTCAAGTTTTGATAATACTCAAGTATATTTTGAACTTCCTCGGGCGCATCCTCTATATTATCATCAGTGAAAAGTGTTTTTCTGTCTTTAATTAAAGTATGTAATTTTTTAATATGTACTTCTGTTATTTCTTTTGCTTCAAGAATATCACGTAACTGAATTTGAGTAGCAATAGTTGCGAAAGGTGTAACACCGCTTAAACCTTTGTAGCTTCTTAAAATATTAAGTTCTTTTTCCGTAAAACAAGGTTTAATTGATTCCTTAACTCCATTTACAAAATACTTTGAATAAGTATCAGGTTTTTCCATCACTTCTTGATATAACCTTATACTTTTTTTGAAATTTATTTCATTTTGAAGCTCATCTATAAAATTAATAAAGCTATGAATTATTATTTTACTTAACCTGAGCTTAGAATATTTTAAATCGCTTGCTAAAAAATTGATTACCTCGGTATGCATTGGTAGTTTAAGCAAGGTTTTAATATCTCTTTCTATAATAGCTTTTTTATATAAATTACGTAAAACCTTTATTTCAATAGCATGATTTTCAAACTTCCCATTTAAAATGCGGTTTTTAGCTAAAGTATATGCCGCTTTAAGGTAATCTTTTGCCTTCTTTTCTACAAAATAAAATTCTGCTAATTCTTTTTTCGTAAGATTCTTCAATATTTCAGCTATAATTTCTGTGGGTAATTTTGTAAGGTTATTAAAATCAATATCTTGTAGTTTTGCCATTTTTTTTCCTAATGTTTTTAGACATTATAGTTAAAAAATGGTTAATAAGCAAATAAAAATATATTATTTATTTAAGAAAAAGAAGTGATTGATTATTGATAAAATAAGGGCTTTAAGTATAACTTAAAGCCCTTAAAAAAAACTTTTAAGACTCTGATTTAGCGATTTAAAGCTTGTTTTAAACTTTCTGCGCTTATATTACCATTATAAACTTTGTTATTAACTATAAAGTAAGGGGTTCCTGGTAACTGGAGTTTACGAGCTAAATCTCTATTTTTATTTAAAAATTCACTTACAAATGAGCTTTTTAAAGCTTCATCTAACTCATCTTTGTTAATACCAAGACTAATTGCAATAGCTTTCAAAGTTTCTTTATCTTTTGTAAAGCTATTAAATACTTTAAAGTAATAATCCTTATAAGCCTCAGGTTTTATTTTAAAAACCGCCACGCCAACTTGAGATGCAAATTCAGAGTTTTCACCTAAAATTGGGAGGTCTCTAAAAATAAACACAGTATTTTTATCTTCTTTTGATAACTCTTCTACTGTTTCAGCGGCTTTACGGCAAAAGCTGCAATTATAATCAAAAAATTGTACTACAATATTTTTACCATGTTTAGTACCAGCATATGGAATATTGTTTATTTCATTAATTTCATTAATATTTTTTTCAATTAAATTATTACTTTCACTTGCTCTTTTTTCATATTCTTTTTTTTCATAAGCTTTTAGAGCATCAATTACAATTTCAGGATTTTCTTGAAGAGTAATACGAATTTCGTTTCTAATAATATCTTTTAATTTAGTATCATTTACATTTGTATTAGCTTTTGCTTCATCTGAGCTTAGAGCTTTTGCATTTACATAACTATCTACTTGATCTTGGAAAGTAAAATACATAACTACAGCTGCTAATGTTATTAAAATATATTTTAAATTCCCCTTTTTCTTATTGTTTCTTATCATGCCGAAAGACTCCTAAAATTTATTTATTTACGCCTAAACTATACTACTTAATTTGTTAAAGGAGTATTTTTTAGGTTAGCAACAAAACGCCACATTTTATCTAAACCTGTTTTAATACCTATACGAGAACTAACACTATATTCTAATGTTTGTCCAGTATCAGCAACATAAAAATTTTCAGAGTTTATAATATCCACACCATTTTGTTCTTTTGTTATACCTAAGAGTTTACAAATTTTTCCAGGTCCATCAAGTAATAATTTAACAGGCTCATAAATTAATAAACCTCTGATTAATATTGCGGAGGGAAAATCTTTCTTTTCGGTAACAAAATTTAAGCAATAATACATGCCATATATTAGATAAACATAGGAAAATCCAGCTTCACCAAACATAATTTCAGTTCTTTTAGTTCTTCCTCTAAAAGCATGAGAAGCAGGATCCTCAAATCCCATATATGCTTCTGTCTCAGTAATAATACCTTTATAATTATTGAAAACTAAGGTTTTCCCTAACAAGCTTCTTGCTACTTCCAAAGAATCTTGTTCATAAAAGCTGCGATCTAGTTTTTTCATAAGTTTAATATATTTTATTATCGTATTTTGATTAAATAATTTAAAAACTATCAATTAATAATAGGTAAAACAACCTTTTTGATTTTCTGTAACTTTCTAATATTAATAGAAATATTGTTTTCTTATGGCAAATAAATAAAATTTCGCTTGATAAGTGTTATATGTATTAATAATATCTTATTTAATTTTAACTAAAATAAAGGGCAGTTATGTCTATATTCGATAAAAAATCTTTCCAAACAGTAAAATCAACCGGAATGCTATTTGCACCTTTAATTGCTTATAATTTGGGTTCATTAGTTTTAAAAGGTGCTTTTGAAGTTTTAACAAGCCGAAGGGACGCAAGCGTTGTAATTAAAGAGAACTTAAGGAAAGCTCCATTTAACTTCTTAAAAAATTTAGTAGTCGATGTAGTAACATTACTCGCTACTGTGTTTAATCCAACTTTTGGCAGGATTGTAGGATGTGTTTTACCGGTTGTGATAGATCGAATTTCTCTTTACAAGGATGCTCCTATAAACTCTGGACAGATTAGAAGAGCGCCACAACAACCTATTATTAATTTAAATACAGTTATTCCTGCGGCTAGAGCTAACCTTTTAATAGAAAACTCTCATGGTTTAATTGAAGGAATTAGCCAAGCTTTTAAAGGTAAATAATTACAAGTAAAAATATTATACACAGCTACTTTAACATTATTAATTTCCTACTAATTATAAATAAAAGAGGTAAGTGCAACTTGCCTCTTTTATCATGTTTTTGAAGTATTTACTTATCTAGAATTATTAATGTATTTAAAAAGTTTTTCTTTAATTCATGTTTTAAAGATTTATATTCTCTAGTTTTTAAAGTTTGGCTTGGAATAAAAGTTTGCTTAACGGTAATTACATCATTAATTACCGTATCTTTACCATCAAAATCACATTTTCTTTTTACACTAAGCCAGGGGCTATTTACTTCATAATTTAAAGCACTTATTTGCTTAATTAACTGGTTTTTAATAACAGTAGTTTTGTTTAATGTTAAAGGAAAATCAAGTAACAAATCGCTTACTTGATCGGGTGAGTTATTAATTGCAAACTCTAACCACTTATAATCAAGGGTAATGCCAGGCCCTAGGTTTGTTCTAATAATTTGGTTGTCTTGAAAATACTTAAATTTAAAATCAATATCTTTCACAATTCGTGAACTTAAATCAGGAACTAACAATTCTTTTTTATTTTCTTCTTCAAGATGGATTCCGCTTAATCTATGAAAAATAGCATCTCTAATTCTTTGATCAGAAAGATACATTTTAGCTCCTGCATAATCGGTTGCTTGTTCACCTTTAAGAATTAAATGACCGGAATTTGCAACCTTGCCATTAATTTTTTCTATTTCCTTAATTGAAACAACTTGCGAATGGTTAGGATCAATTGAATTTGTTTTTTCGTAGGAAGGATTTTTAGAATCCAGTACTAAAGCCATTTTTTCTGCCACATCTGCAAACATTCCATCGGCCATACTTATAAAATTAGTTGGGTCAATCCAATATACTTTACCTAATTTTCCAGTCACTTTTAAAAATGCATGGTTAAAATCACTAACGTCAGGTAAGCCACCGTAAAACGACATATTATTAGTGCCTCTAAGAACTGCCGCAGGCTGCACTTTAAAGCCAAGATGTTTTAATATAGAAGCAGTACTTGCTGTAAAGTCTTTGCAATCTCCAATTTGTGAACTTTCAATTAGAGCTAAATTTCTTGGAAAATATCTTCCAGCAATTGATCTCCAATCACCCATATATTGAATTTTGTCATTTAAAAGTGAAGTAACTATATTAATTTGCTCAACTTCTGTTTTTCCTTTAGAAGCCTCATTTAAAATATTTTTAAATGTTTCAGGGAGAGGTTGATTAATAACTTTTTCATATCCTGCACCAAGTCTTTTTCCTAGCTCGTCCCACTCCTTAACGCTTGAAATCGAAACCCAGGTTAAGTGTTTGTTATTAATAACTCCATTTTGTGGTTCATTCACCACATCTCTATAAAAAGGCTTAGTGAGTTTAATAGATAATTTATTTAAATTATCCTTTTTTTGATTGGTAACTCTTAAAACATTTTCTGGATCATTAACCTTTATATGTAAAGGCATTTCAGAAGTTAGGTTTAAGTTATAATTCTTAATGTATCCTCCAATTAAATTTACTTTAGTCGCAAAATAATTGTTAAGGACTGGTTTTAATTCTTTAAATGAATATTTTATATAAACTTCAGATCCAATTTCTACTTTTGGGTAAGCAATTAATATCTGACGTTGTTGATCAAAACCACTTGGTGCGCTTGCTAAAGGTTTATCTTCAATAAGGTCGGCATTAACTTTATATTCCTTACCTTGGTAAATGGTTTTAGCTTCAAGGATAGTGATTTTTGAACTATCCCCATTATAATAAAGAGTGTAATTTGAAGCCCTTGCACGAGCTGATTCTTTAAGGATTTTTTGTTTTATTTCAATAATATTTTCACTTGTACCATCCGCATTTACTTTCATATTTTCGTTATAAACTTGAATTTCAAGTGGAGCATCTTCAATTGTTGCCCATCGAGCTTCAGCAGGGAGTGATAAAGTTAGTAAAATTAAGGTCATCTTTAAAATATTTTTTATCATGATAATTCTCATAATTTTAGTTTTCCAAAATTTTATAGAATAATGCTTTAGCTTGCAAATGTAATGTATTTATAATAATTTTTGATTTCCAATAAATTTAAAACTATTAGCTTAATTTTAAAACAATATCTTTAATAAGTTCACAGACATCTTTACATATTTTAGGTGTATCATCCAAAGGCTTTGTTGCCATAATATCAAGTATTGAAGCTATATTATAAATTGAAGCAATTACATACCAGTTTTCTGGTAATTTAATACCTTGCTCTTCAATACCCTTAATAAAAGATTTTTGAAAAGTATCTGGCATATAATGAGCATATCTTAACATATTTGCAACATCCATAAGCCAATTATCAGAATGAGCAAATTCCCAATCTAAAATTCCGCTCACATACCATTTATCATTTATTTTATCTACTAATATATTGGAAGGATCAAAATCACCATGCACAAGATAAGGAGAAAAATTTTTTAAGAGATCATTATAATTATTTAAAATTTGCTTAATTGCAACTATATCTTCTTTTTCAAGACATTTTGTTACTTCCTTATTTTTTAAACATTCAAATACAAATTCTTTAATATTAAATAATTCTTCTTTAATCTCTAGATTCTTATTAAATTCTCCGGATTTCGGAAATTTAAATTTTTGGAACGAGGATAAAATTTTTCCAACTTCGACCATAACATTTTCCCATTCTTTTAATGGGTAATTTAATAATAATTCTCTTAAAGTTATTCCTTTAATATATTTTATAATGGCGAAGCGATAATCTTTATAGTTGCCAACAAAATAGACCTCTGGAACAGGAAGTGTTTCTTTAACAAGGTCAGTTATATTTTGTTCAAGATAAGCTGCATTTTTATCTCTAATATATATTCGTAAAACATATTCTTCATCATTTTCTAAATTGATTTTAAAGTTTAGGTTAGCGCATCCGCCTGAAATAAGGGTGTATGAAATAAGTTTTTTTTCAGGGAAAGCTATTGCCACCATTTGGTCAATATAAGATGGAGATGGTATATTAATGTGTTCTTCCGTTTTCTCCCAATCCTTTTTAAAAGTCATTTTGTGCCTCACAAAAATTTTTTATTAAACTACTTAAAAAGGTTATCTTAAATATTAACGTTACTTATTAGCTATAGATGCTACAGTAAAATTTTTGCGATAAAAATTCCTAATGCTACCATGGGCATTAATTTCTTTCTCAAATTTCATTCCGCAATTTTCTAATATTTTTATTGATTTATAATTATTAGGAAGTGCAGTTGCGATTATTTCTCTAAATCCACCACCATTAACCTCAAATTTCATTTCAGATAATTTTTCTGCATAATCAAATACTGCTCGTACAGCTTCACTTCCAAATCCGCACCCTGCAACTTCAGGGTTAACAGTGTAACTAATTTCTGCAGTGCCAGGAATTTTATCTTTAATGCCAGGGCCTAAATTTACTTGTCCGACAAATTTATCATCATCAATACGTGTTACAGTAAGAGAGCTAAATGGGTTATTATTTTTCCATCTTTCTACCCATATTTTAACCGTATTTTGAACTTCAGATAATTCTTGGGTAATTCCGGTAACAAAGCTTTTCATGACTGTACTATTACCGAATAGTTTTTCATGGTAAGGGGTAATGTCTTCTTCTTTTACTGGTTCTAAATATAAATTATCTGTTCTAATTAACACATGAAGTTCATTACTTTCAGTTAGCTCAAAATGAGCTTCAGCGTTAGATAATTTATTAAATTTATATGTTTTTTTCATTGTGAATTTAAAAGAAGGTTTTTAATTAATTTACTACCATACAAATTTACTAACTATTTGTCAATAAAGTTTAAAAGTACTTTATAAATATTGGAATTATTAAAGTTTATAAATTTTTAATACTGCCAGAAGGA